>NZ_JAGQBS010000008.1:0-139322 GCF_024345755.1 Cyanobium sp. L1E-Cus
CGCTGTAGGCAACGCAGATCCAGGGGCGCATGCCCAAGCGGTAGGAAAGCTCCCACTCGCGTCCCATGTAGGCGTAGATGCCGATCAGGAAGTGGAAGACCACCAGCTGGAAAGGACCACCGTTGTACAGCCACTCATCGAGGCTGGCGGCTTCCCAGATGGGATAGAAGTGCAGGCCGATGGCGTTGCTGGAAGGAACAACAGCACCGGAGATGATGTTGTTGCCGTACATCAGGGAGCCAGCTACGGGCTCACGGATGCCGTCGATGTCGACAGGGGGCGCGGCGATGAAGGCCACGATGAAGCAGATGGTGGCAGCCAGGAGGCAGGGGATCATCAGCACACCGAACCAGCCCACATAAAGGCGGTTGTTGGTGGAGGTGACCCAGTCGCAAAACTGGTTCCACGCAGAAGCGCCTTGGCGCTGCTGAATAGTGGTTGTCATGAGAACGAGAAGAGGGTGTTCCAGAGGAACGGGTATGGAAGGTGGCAAGCCACCAGACGGAATCCCGTCGAGCGCAAGAGCATTGCGTAAAAGAACTGTAACGGAAGATTGCGGGATTAGTGAGAAGGCTGACCGGGAGGCGCCAAAGCCCTGCTGATGAATCCTATAAGTACCGCTTATGCCGGGGTGCGGCGGATCACCTGGAGTCCCAGCGTCACCCTCGTACCCACCCGCTTCTGTTTCAACAACTGCGGTTATTGCAGCTTTCGGCGCCCCCCAGATGGCCTAGATCCCTTAGCTGATGGGCTCAGTGATGCCCAGGCGCAAGCGGCATTGAGGCTGCGCCCTTGGGCTGCGGAGGTGCTGTTGCTAAGCGGGGAGGTGCCGCCCGGCTCCCCCCAGCGCCGCGCCTGGTTCAGTCGTCTGCTGGCTCTTAGTCGTCTGGCCTGGATAGAGGGCCGGCTGCCGCACACAAACGCGGGCCCCCTCTCGATAGCTGAAATGGCCGCCCTGGGCCGGCTTAATGGCTCCATGGGGCTGATGCTGGAAGGGCTCGGCCCGGCCTACGACGCCTTGCATCGCCAGTCTCCGAGCAAGAGCTTGGCGGTGCGACTCGGCCAGTTGGAGCAGGCTGGTCGTTTAGGGATCCTCTACACCACGGGGTTGTTGCTGGGCGTGGGGGAGTCCGAGGCTGACAGGCTCGCGGCCCTGGAGTTGCTGGCCCAGCTGCAGCGCCGCTGGGGTCACTTGCAGGAGGTGATCCTCCAGCCCTTTCGCCCCGATGCCACTTCTGCTCTGTTGCTCAATGCCACTGAGCAGGCCGACCTGCTTGGCACCATTGCTGCTGCCCGGTCAATCTTGCCGCCGGAGGTGCATCTGCAGTTGCCACCAAATCTTTGGCCCTTGCAAGAGCTACCTGCTGCCCTGGCGGCGGGCATCGATGATCTTGGCGGCATCGATAGCAGTGACGTGATCAACCGCGCCTATCCCCAGCCCACGCCAAGCCAGTTAGCGGAAGTGCTTGCCCAGGCTGGCTACGAGCTGACTCGCCGGCTGTGCGTGCATCAATCCTGGCGACGCTGTTTGCCGCTGGCGATGCGGCGCCAGGCTCTCCGCGCCGAATCAAGGTTGTTAGCGTCCAAATCTTCCGGACTCAGGAGTCCATGGCCGTGAGCGCCGCGAGCGACCAACGGGTGCTGCTGGTGCGGCTTCCCTGCAATCCAATTTTTCCGATCGGCCCGATCTACCTGGCTGATCACCTCCATAAGCAGTTCCCGCAGCTGCCTCAGCAGATTCTTGATCTGGCGGCAGTGCCCCTGCTTGATGTGGACCAGGTGCTGCTGCGGGCAGTTGAGGCGTTTAGGCCCACCCTGCTGGTGTTCTCCTGGCGCGACATCCAGATTTATGCGCCCGTGGATGGGCGTGGCGGCAATCCCCTGCAGAACTCCTTTGAGGTGTTTTATGCCCGCAATCCGCTGCGGCGTCTGCGCGGTGCCTTGGGTGGCCTGGGGTTGATGGCTTCTTTTTACGGTGAGCTATGGCGGAATCTGCGGCTGGTGCGCCGCGGCCTGCGCCGAGCCCGCCGCTTCGAGCCCGAGGCCACCGCTGTGCTCGGAGGGGGTGCGGTGAGTGTGTTTTATGAGCAGCTGGGCCGCAAGCTGCCCAAGGGCACCGTGGTGTCGGTGGGAGAAGGGGAGCCCCTGCTGGAGAAGCTGATCCGCGGTGAATCCCTGGCTGAGGAGCGCTGCTTTTTGGCGGGTGAGGCACCCCGGCTCGGGCTGATCCACGAGCAGCCGGCTGGCATGGATAAAACCGCCTGCAACTACGCCTACATCGCCGAGATTTGGCCCCAGCTCGACTGGTATCTCGACGGCGGTGACTTCTACGTGGGCGTCCAGACCAAGCGCGGCTGCCCCCACAACTGCTGCTACTGCGTTTACACCGTGGTGGAGGGCAAGGCGGTGCGCGTCAATCCTGTGGAGGAGGTGATCGCTGAGATGCGCCAGCTCTACGCCAGGGGCGTGAGAGGTTTTTGGTTCACCGATGCCCAGTTCATCCCGGCCCGGCGCTACATCGACGACGCCAAGCAGTTGTTGCGGGCGATTCAGGCCCAGGGTTGGAGCGATATCCGCTGGGCCGCCTACATCCGCGCCGACAACCTCGACGCCGAGCTGGCTGAGCTGATGGTGGCCACCGGCATGGATTACTTCGAGATCGGCATCACCTCGGGCTCCCAGGAGCTCGTGCGCAAGATGCGCATGGGCTACAACCTGCGCACCGTGCTCGAGAACTGCCGCCTGCTGGCTCGTGCCGGCTTCCGCGAGCACGTGTCGGTGAATTACTCGTTCAACGTGATCGACGAGCGGCCAGAGACGATCCGCCAGACCGTGGCCTATCACCGCGAGCTGGAGCGCATCTTCGGGGCCGACAAAGTCGAGCCAGCGATCTTTTTCATCGGCCTGCAGCCCCACACCCACCTGGAGCAATACGGCTTTGATCAGGGCCTGATCAAGCCTGGCTACAACCCGATGAGCATGCTGCCTTGGACTGCTCGCCAGCTGCTCTGGAACCCTGAGCCGATGGGCAGCACTTTCGGCCGCATCTGCCTCGAGGCCTTCGAGCGCAACCCCGGTGATTTCGGCCGCACCGTGATGGACCTGCTTGAGCGTGATTACGGCCTCGCCCCACTGGAAGAGGCCCTACATGCCCCAGTGGAGGGGCGCAAAGCCCTGGCTACGGCGACCCGCTAGACCCGTCTTTGCTCCACCAGCGGCGGCGAATCCAGAGCAGGGCGCCCAGGCCTATCCAGCCAATCAGTCCGCCGATCGGGTTGATGTCGGCGCCACCGGGCCCCACCAGCCAGCCAGGCGCTGCTGGGGAAATCTGCAGCAGGCCCTTCTGCACTAGAAACCAACCCCCCACTAGGCCGCCATGCAGGCCTATTGCTCCCCATAGGGAGCCTGAGTCGGCTCGCCGCTGCAGAGCCAGCACCAGACCCAACAGAATTAAGCCCCCCAGCAGCCCCAAGGCCTCGAGCCCAGGGGCCCGATACCAGGGGTGCAGCAGGGCAAAGATAAGCGCCTGCACCACCAGCGCCCGGCGTGCCCCCAGCTGGAGCTCCAGTTCACCCCATAGCCAGCCGCGAAATAGCAACTCTTCGGCAAATCCCACCCCCGCCAGCAGCAGCAGGCCGTTGAGCAGCAGGGCTCCATTGAGCTCTCCAAGCCATTGGGCTTGGCCCGCGAGCATTAAGCCCACGGCAACTAGGGCGAGTAATAGCAGTGCCTTCAGCAGCCCCCGCACGCCGCTGCGTAGGGCAAGGGCACCTGGCACAGCCAATCCCAGGCGCAGCCAGGGATTGGACTCCTGCCAAACCCGCCTCAGTCTCAAAGGCAGGCTGGTAAGCAACAAAATCAGGGCCACTACCAGACCCGCCAGATCCACTTGGTCGGAGCGCCAGTTGGGGGCTAGGAGGGCAAGAGGCCGGGCCACCAGCCAACCCATTAGGTAGAGCAAGGGCACGTACAACAAGGTGCCCCACCAGTGCGGTCGCACTGCCGCGTTAGCTGCCGCAGCAGGCGGCTCCATCAGCTTTCGGGCTCGAGGCTGCTGCTCAGGCCCTTGCCCTTAAGGGTTTCGCAATAAAACTCAGCGGGCTCTAGATCGCAGACGATCACCAGTCCTACGCCGGTGTTGTGGGCCTCCAGCATTACGGCAATCGCGTCCTGCTCACTGAGCGAGGGCACCACTTGGCGCAGGGTGGTCACCACGTATTCCATCGAGTTGACGGGATCGTTGTGCAGCAGCACCTTGTAGCGGGGCGATGGCTTGCGCACCCGCTCCGGGGCCTTCTCCATCACGGCTGCCCCGCCGCTCTCGCGGCTGGGACTCTGGGTGGCGATTGGCATAGGAGTCATGGCAACAGACATGACGTTTCGCCCTATTAAAGGGCCCGGATGCGCCCCATGGCTTCCTGCACGTTCTCCCGGCTGTTGAAGGCCGAAAGGCGGAAGTAGCCCTCTCCCGCGGCGCCGAAGCCGCTGCCGGGGGTGCCCACTACGTGGGCTTTGCCGAGCAGGTGGTCGAAGAAGCCCCAGGAATCCATGTTTTCGGGGGTTTTCAGCCACACGTAGGGGGCCTGCTCGCCCCCGTACACCTGGATGCCGGCGGCCGTGAGCTCGCGGCGGATGATCGCCGCGTTTTGCATGTAAAAGGCAACCAGAGCCTGCACTTGGGCCTGCCCCCCGACCGAATACACCGCCTCGGCGCCGCGCTGCACGATGTAGCTGACGCCGTTGAATTTGGTGCACTGGCGCCTGTTCCACAGGGCCCAAAGCTCCACCCGTTCACCATTGGCGGCAGTGCCCATCAGGCCGCGGGGCACCACGGTGAGAGCGCAGCGGGTGCCGGTGAAGCCGGCGTTCTTGGAAAAGGAGCGAAACTCGATGGCGCACTCGCGGGCGCCTTCGATCTCGTAGATCGAGTGGGGTAGTTCGGGGTCCTGGATGAAGGCCTCGTAGGCGGCGTCAAACAGGATCAGGGCATCGTTGGCGCGGGCGTAATCGACCCAGGCCTGCAGCTGCGCCTTGGTAGCTACAGCGCCGGTGGGGTTATTGGGAAAGCACAGGTAAATCAGATCCACCTTTTCAGTGGGGATCTCGGCGGTGAAGCCGTTGGCAGCGGTGATCGGCAGGTAGGTGAGGCCGCCATAGCGGCCTGCATCGTCGGCGTCGCCGGTGCGCCCTGCCATCACATTGCTGTCCACATAAACCGGGTAAACCGGGTCTGTTACGGCGATGCGGTTGCCCTCGCCGAGGATGTCGAGGATGTTGCTGCTGTCGCATTTCGAGCCGTCGGAGACGAAGATCTCCTCGGCGCTCACCTGGCAGCCGCGGGCCTGGAAATCGCTGGCGGCGATTTTTTCTCGCAGCCATAGGTAGCCCTGCTCAGGGCCGTAGCCATGGAAGCCCTCACGGGTGCCCATCTCGTCGATGGCGCCCTTCATGGCGGTGCGGCAGGCCTCAGGGAGCGGCTCGGTCACATCGCCGATGCCGAGGCGGATGATCGGCGCCTCGGGATTGGCCTCACTGAAGGCCTTCACCCGCCGGGCGATCTCCGGAAACAGGTAGCCAGCCTTGAGCTTGAGGTAGTTGCCGTTGACCTGGGCCATCGCAAGCGCGGGCCGCGACGGCCCATGAGAACTCGCCGGATTGTCCTATAGCGGCCGGCGCTGCATACGATCAAGGCTGTCCCTGCCGTCGGCACCTGTGACCGTTGCCACCTCGGCTGATGCGCCGGTCGACTTCGACGTCCTGATTGATCTGGGCATCAGCAAGCCCGCCCGCTACCTGGGCAATGAGCTGGGAGTGAAGCCGCGCGACTGGGAGGCCGATTGGAAGGAAGTAGGGGTGCGTTGGGCGCTCACCTACCCCGAGGTCTACGAGGTGGGGGCAAGCAACAGCGGCCACATCATTCTCTATTCAATCCTCAACGCCGTTCCCGGCCAGCTGTGCGATCGCAGCTACCTGCCTGCGCCTGATCTGGCCGCCCGTCTGCGCGAGCGCGGTGCCCCCCTCTTTGCAGTGGAGAGCCGGCGGCCCCTAGCCGGCTTCGACATCCTGGGCTTCTCGCTCAGCTACGAGCTGGGCGGCACCAACATCCTCGAGATGCTGGAGCTGGCCGGTATTCCGATTCGGGCTGCTGAGCGGGGCGACCTGCCCCTTAGCCACCCGGATGCGCCACCGCTGATCTTTGCTGGCGGCCCCACCGCCACCAGCAACCCGGAGCCCTTTGCTGCCTTTTTTGACTTCGTGGCCCTCGGCGATGGCGAGGAGCTGCTGCCGGAGATCGGCCTGGTGGTGGCTGAGGCTCGCGCCGCCGGCCAGACGCGCCGGCAGCTGCTGCGCGATCTGGCTCAGGTGCCTGGCGTGTACGTGCCCTCGCTCTATGGCCCCGGCGTCGATGGGGTGAGCATCGAACCGCTCGAACCAGGCGTCCCTGCTCGGGTTCAGCGGCGAACGGCCACGCCGATGCCCCATTACGCCATGGGGTTGGTGCCCCATATCGAAACCGTGCACGACCGGCTCACGGTGGAAATTCGCCGCGGCTGCACCCGCGGTTGCCGCTTCTGTCAGCCGGGGATGCTGACTCGGCCTGCCCGCGATGTGGAGCCAGAAGCGGTCATTGAAGCCGTTGAGGAGGGCATGGGCCGCACCGGCTACAGCGATTTCTCGTTGCTTTCGCTGAGCTGCTCGGATTATCTGGCTCTGCCTGCGGTGGGGGTGGAGCTGCGCAATCGCCTGGCTGACAAAAACGTGAGCCTCACCTTGCCTAGCCAGCGAGTGGATCGTTTTGACCAAAACATCGCCCACATCCTGGGCGGTACCCGCAAGGCAGGCCTCACCTTTGCGCCGGAGGCTGGCAGCCAGCGACTGCGCGACATCGTCAATAAGGGGCTCACCGACGCAGAGCTGCTGGCCGGCGTGCGTATGGCGATGGAGAACGGCTATCGCAAGTTGAAGCTCTATTTCATGATCGGTCTGCCGGGTGAAACTGACGCTGACGTGCTCGGCATCGCCGATACCTGCCAGGCCCTGCAAGGGCAGTGCTCCGATCTCGGCCGGCTGGAGCTCAACCTCACGATCAGTAATTTCACGCCCAAGCCCCATACGCCATTCCAGTGGCACAGCGTCAGTACCGATGAATTTCGGCGGCGTCAGGAGCTGTTGCGCCGAGCCCTGCGCCAGTTGCGGGGCCTCAAAACTAATTTCAGTGATGTGCGCCTTTCCGCGGTGGAGGACTTTGTCGGCCGCGGCGACCGTCGCCTCTCAGCGGTGATTGAGGCGGCCTGGCGTGCCGGGGCGGGATTGGATGCCTGGTTTGAGTCGGCCGAGCGCAGCTACGCCGCCTGGACCGGCGCGATCGAGGCGGCGGGCCTGGGTGGCCGCTACCGCCAGCTGGAGCTAGGCGCCTGGAGTGCGGCTGAGGCTATGGAGACTGCGGATTTGGAGGCCTTCTGCCGCCAGAGCCTGCCCTGGGACCACATCGATTCCGGCCTGGATAAGCGCTGGCTGGCCGAGGATCTGCAGCGCGCCCTGGCCGCCACCGTGGTGCCCGATTGCTCCTTTGAAGGCTGCAGCAGCTGTGGCGTGTGCGGCCCGGAGCTTGGCCACAACGTGGTGATTCCGCCGCCTGCCATTCCGGCGGCTCTTCCCCAGCGGGCCCCTGCCAGCGACCGGGTCGACCGGCTCCGCATTGGCTTTGCCAAAACTGGCTCCCTCGCTTTGATTAGCCATCTAGACACCTTGCGGATGCTGGAGCGGGCCCTGCGCCGCTCCGGCTTGCCGGTGAGTTTCACCGGTGGCTTCCATCCTCTGCCTCGCCTGCAGCTAGCCCTGCCGCTGCCCTTAGGGGTAGAGGGCAGCGGCGAGTGGCTGGATTTGGAGTTCACCGAACAGGTGGATCCAGGCCTGGTGCGCTCTCGATTGCAGCGTGAGCTTCCACCTGGCTTCCAGCTGCTCTCGGCTATTCGGGTTGAGGTGTTTGGCGTCAGCCTTTCCCAAGAGCTGGCCTCAGCCCATTGGCAGTTTGTTTTGCAGCCCCAAGCCGGGGCACCGCCTACCTTGGAGCAATGGCAGCAGGCCCGCGCCAGCCTGCTCGCCGCCGAGACGCTGATGTGGAACGACACAGATAAAAAGGGTCGCCCCCGCAGCCGGGATTGCCGGCCGTTTCTGCTCGATTTGCAATGGGCGGAGCCGCAGTCGGATGGTTCCTTGCTGTGCACCCTTTGGGCTGCGATCGATGCTGCTGGCCGCAGTCTCCGCCCTGAGCAGGTGCAGCACTGGCTCGCTGAACGGCTCGGTCAATCCCTTGCCCTGAGTGACTTGCGGCGGAAGGATTTGGTGCTCAAGCCGTGCTAATTTTTCACGAAGGCGAATAGCCGATTGGACCCGGTTTATTGATCGAGTTCCAGCGGTTGCCGGTAGCCAGATTCGCTGGTTTAACCGCCCCAGGACACCTCAGTCCCAGTCTTCGCCCCACCGCTTTCAGGAAGCTCGATTCTTGAAAGCTGTTTCGCGGCACTCGATGCGCGAAAGATTCAGAACAGCATTTTTTGCAGTATTGCCGCTAGAGCGATCCGGATTTACCGGCGCTCCGAACGTTTTTTGGGCTTCCGATAGTCCAACTTTTTTGGCTTGTTGATGTTTTTCTGGCCTGGCCCCGAAGGGCTTGAACCAGGTTTCAGCCTTCAAGTCCGCCCATATCCATCGTTTTATCCCTGGCCGGGCCCGTCGGCCTATCCCATTCCCCATGCCCCAGCAGATCGTCATAGCCGAGCAACTGCGAATCGCCGCAGTTCTCAACGACGAACGTGTTGATGAATTGGTTGTGGCTCAAGGCCGCTATCAGATCGGAGACGTCTATCTAGGCACCGTTGAAAATGTGTTGCCTGGCATCGACGCCGCTTTTGTAAATATCGGCGAAAGCGAAAAGAACGGCTTTATTCACGTCACTGATCTGGGCCCCTTGCGGCTGCGCAAGGGAGCTGCCGGCATTACCGAGCTACTGGAGCCGCGCCAGAAGGTGTTGGTGCAGGTGATGAAGGAGCCCACCGGTACCAAGGGCCCCCGCCTCACCGGCAACCTCGCCTTGCCAGGGCGGTTTTTGGTGCTGCAGCCCCACGGCCAGGGAGTGAACATCTCCCGCCGCATCAACGGTGAGAACGAGCGCAACCGTCTGCGGGCCCTCTGTGTGCTGATCAAGCCACCAGGCGCAGGCCTGTTGATCCGCACCGAGGCAGAAGCTGTTAGCGAAGAGCTGCTAATCGACGACCTTGAAGCCCTGCTGCGCCAGTGGGAGGGCATCCAAACCGCCGCCGAAACCGCCAGCCCACCGGTGCTGCTCAACCGCGACGAAGACTTTGTGCATCGCGTGTTGCGCGATCTCTACAGCCCAGAGCTAGTGCGGGTGGTGGTTGATACCCCGGAGGCTGTTGCCCGGGCCAATGCCTTTCTGGGCTCTGATCACACCACGGTGCTGGTGGAAGCCCACACCGAATCGGCGGAGATTCTTGAGCACTTCAAGGTCAATGCCGCCATTCGCGATGCCTTGAAGCCGCGAGTTGATCTGCCTTCCGGCGGCTACGTGATTATCGAGCCCACCGAGGCGCTCACTGTCATTGATGTCAACTCCGGCTCCTTCACCCGCTCGGCCAACTCTCGCGAGACGGTGCTCTGGACCAACTGCGAAGCGGCTGTGGAGATCGGCCGCCAGCTGAAGCTGCGCAACATCGGTGGCGTCGTGATCATCGACTTCATTGATATGGAGTCCCGTCGTGATCAGCTGCAGCTGCTCGAACATTTCACCCAGGCGGTGCGCGACGATGCCGCCCGTCCCCAAATAGCCCAGCTCACCGAGCTCGGCCTAGTGGAGCTCACCCGCAAGCGCCAGGGGCAGAACATCTACGAACTGTTTGGACGAGCTTGTCCCAGCTGTGGGGGCTTGGGTCATGTGGCCGTGCTGCCAGGCAAAGACACGCTTCAGCCCCTGGCAACCCTCACCGGCCTGGTGCGCTCCGCCGCATCGGCTCGCGCTGAGGTGCTCAGCCCCGGCATCCCCGAGGCCGCTACCGGTCGCCGCCGCCGAGGTGGGCGAGGCGGGCGTAATGGCAGTGAGTTCCTCGATGCGCCTGGCACGCAGGCCGCTGATGGGGTCGAGATCGTCCCGATCGAGGCACCTGTCTCAGGCAGTGGCGCCAGCATGGAGCCGGCCCCCCGCCGCTTTGATCAGGAGCTGGTGGCCGTGCCGATGGATGCGGACCAGGAATTGGTGTTTGGTTGGATGGGCCTCAATCCAGCTCTGCTGCTCGAGCAGCCCCCCAGCAACGACAACGTCGTGGTCAGGGTGGTTCGCCCCGGCATGGAGGCGGAAGAAGTGCTGGAGCAAGCCAGGCAGCAGCTGGCAGTTGCTGGTTCCCGTCGCCGCCGCGGACGAGGTGGTCGCGGCGGTAATGGGGCCGCCGCTGATGGTCAGTACGGCGCTGGAGAGATGCCGGCCTCAGGCGTAGAGACTCTGGTTATGCCGGCCCCGGTGGAAATTACGCCCCTGCCAGAGCTCAGCGAGCCTGAGACAGTGGTCACGGTGTCGGTGCCGACCACTGCCAGCATCGCTCCTCCTGAAGTCGAGATTCCAGCTCGCCGCGGTCGCACCCGCAGTTCTGCCGCCAAAACCCCTGCAGCGAAATCCCAAACCTCCCAGACCACAACCCCCGAAGCCGGCACCGCCCAAGTAGACACCGCGTTGGCAGTCGCTGAGCCGGAGCTTGATGAGTCAGGCGAACCACGTCGCCGCCGCCGGCGCTCCTCGGCCTCCAGCTGAGTGGGTCCGCCGGAGTCGGATCCCTGGCAGGGCCGGGATCCGGGCGAGTGCGCCGGCGTTGATGAGGTCGGTCGCGGTTGTCTATTCGGCCCTGTTTTTGCTGCTGCGGTAGTGCTGCCGGCCGCAGCGCTAAAGCCCTTGGCTGGTCTGGGGCTCACCGACAGCAAGAAGCTCACCGCCCGGCGGCGAGCGGCCCTGGTGCCCGTTATCCAGCGCCTGGCGGCTTCCTGGGCCCTCGGCCAGGCCTCGGCGGCAGAAATCGATCGCGGGGGCATCCGGCTAGCAACAGAGCTGGCCATGGTCCGCGCCCTGCAAAAACTGTCGTGTCCGTTTGAGCTGCTGCTGGTGGATGGGGTGCTGCCCCTGCGGGGCTGGCACGGCGACCAGCGCACAATGGTGCGAGGCGATAGCCACTGCCTGGCGATTGCGGCCGCCAGCGTGCTGGCCAAGCAGGCCCGGGACGCCTTGATCACCGCCCTGGCGGAGCGCTATCCGGGCTATGGGCTGGAGCGTCATGCTGGTTACGGCACGGCCTTGCATCGCGCCGCCCTCCAAAACCTCGGCACAACGCCGCTGCATCGTCATAGTTTTTTGGGGCGGCTGGAGCTCAGTGCTCCTGGCACCAGAGGCGATAGTCGCTGAGTAGCTGCTGCCCCACCCGGCCCTTGATGCCCAGCAGGATGCCTGCCAGCAGAGAGCGGCCGGTGGCCTCCAGCACCTTGGCGGGAATCAGTTTGAGCAGCGAGGGCTGGCTCACCGTCACGGCCAAGCTGGCTTCCCCTTCCAGCCCGTTGGCACCCGCTGCCAACCAGGATCCCAGGGTGAGCTGGAAATCATCCACTAGCCCCAAACCCTCCAGTTCACACTCGGTGGCTTCCAGCACCAGCCGGTCTTGGGCCAGATGGATGCGCAGATCCACCACTGGCTGAATCTGCAGTTGAAATACCTGCAGATGGGTCACCGCGTAGCGATAGCGACCTGGGCCGAGGGGCTCGAGCTGGTCGGGATCCAGCAGGGCTTTGACCACCCGATCCTGATCGCTCAAGTAGGCGGCCAGCCGTTCGGGCTGGTGGCTTACGTCAAGTTGCAGTTGCTGACTGGCGCTGAAGGCCAGGGGCATGGCCTGCGGGCCGGCGCGGCATGATCCTATCGGTCACCACTCGATGGCCTCTCCTCGGTTTCGGAAACGATGCGTTTTGCCTTCCTCGGGCCGGCCGGCACCTACGGCGAGCAGGCAACCCGGCAACTGGCCGAGTTGGAAGGCGTCGCCAACCCTGAATTGGTGCCTCAGCTAGGTATCCGTGCCGTTGTTCAGGCCCTAGCCAATGGCACCTGTGATGCGGCAGTGGTGCCCGTCGAGAATTCAGTGGAGGGGGGGGTGACGGCCTGCCTGGACGCGCTCTGGGAGCATCCGGATCTCAGCGTCGCGCGGGCCCTGGTGCTGCCGATCCGCCATGCCCTGCTTGGCAGCGGCCCGATTACGGGCGTGAGTGAGGTGTTGTCCCATCCCCAGGCCCTGGCCCAGTGCTGCCAGTGGCTGTCGGAACACCTGCCCCAGGCCCTGCAGTTGCCCACCAGCTCCACGGCGGAGGCGGCCCGCATGGTGGCGGGCAGCCGCTTCCGCGCGGCGATCGCCTCCCAGCAGGCCGGCACGGAGCATGGCCTGCTGGAGCTGGCCTACCCGATCAATGATGTGGTGGGCAACTGCACCCGCTTCCTGTTGCTGCGGCGGGGACCACGCTCATCGCAGGGCCCGATGGCAAGCCTCGCCTTCTCCCTGCACTCCAACCAGCCAGGGGCCCTGCTCGAAGCCCTGGGCTGCTTTGCCCAGCGCGGGCTCAACATGGGCCGAATCGAGTCGCGACCATCAAAGCGGGAGATGGGTGAGTACATATTTTTCGTTGATCTGGAGCTTCCAGATGGATCGACCCCTCTGGAGGAATCCCTTGCTGAGCTGGCGCCCCTTTGCGAGCACCTAGCCCTATTCGGGGCCTACCCAGTCACCAACCTCACTTAGGAGTCGTTTAAGGCTTGCTGGGCTTGCGACCGCGAAAGACGCCAAATTGCATCAGTCCGGTGGCGAAGGACCAACGCATCAGCAGGATCGTGGGGGTTTCGCGCAGGCCTTGCAAAACTGCGGCGGGACCCAGGCCCAGGATTGCGCCTGGCCGGCGTACGCCCTCAAAGATCGATTCGATCCAGGAGGGCAGGGTGGCGCTGGTCCAGTCGCCGGTTTCGATGCTGATGCCACCAGCCTGCTGACTTTGCTCGAGGTGCTTTTGCAGTCCGCGGATACTGGCGAATTCAGGGTGGGCCCACTGTTCAAGCAACTGACGCATCACCCAGCGCTCTCGCCGATCCATGGCGCCATCGGCCGGATCGCGCCGGTTCCAGTCAGCTACAGCCAGCAGGCCGCCAGGTTTGAGCACCCGCAACAACTCATCGGCGTAGCGCTGCTTGTCGGGCATATGGGGACAGGCCTCCACACTCCAGACGGCATCAACGCTGGCGTCGGCAATTTCCATGGCCAGGGCATCCATCACCGCAAAGCGGCAGCTGAGGCCGGCTGGAGTTAGGGCTGTGGCCCGGGCGATCTGGGCCGGGCTGATGCTGATACCCAGGACGTTCAGTCCGTAGTCCTTCGCCAGGATGCGGGCGCTGCCACCAATGCCGCAGCCCACATCCAGCACGGTCGAGCCGCGGGGCAGTTGGTCAAGGCCGCTCCAGCGCGCCAGTTCATGGACGAAGGTTTCTTTGGCAACTCGGAAATCCTGGTGGCGCGACCTGCCGCTACCACTCTGGCGGTAATAGCCCAGGTGGATATGGTCCCCCCAGAGCCGCTCCAGCAGCTGGTCATTGGTCCAGCGGTCGTAGGCGTCTGCCACGCTTGCTGAGGATTCATAACGCCGCCGGCGTTTCAACCAGAGGCGCGCTGATAGGGCGACGGCAAGGCAGCCAAGGGCTCCTGCCCCGATGGTGGCGGCTAGGGGCCAGCTCAGGACGGTCATGACAGGAGTTATTGGGGCTGGAAGGTGTCTTTGAGCACGGTGCGTGCCGCCAACTGCCTCCTGGTCTGGTCCAGCAGTTCGTATTCCTGGCGCAGGCGCTCGCTGGTGTCAGTTATCTCCAGCAGGGCCTGCTGGTGGTCGGCCACGGGGCCGCCTAGGTGGGCTCCGATCCAGAACGACAGCTCCCGGGGCAGGTCGGGCAGGTCGTTGGGCAGGCTGGCCGGTTTGCCAATCAGCTTGCCGGTGAGTTCCACCACATCCCGCAGGGCCTGGCCGACATCGCCCGCTAACGCAGCCAGCTCCGCATGGCTCGTCTCGGGTTCATCCTCAATCCAGCTCACCATTCCCACTCGAAAGGGCGCCTCACGCACGATGTCGAGTACGCGAAAACGCTGTTGCCCCATGGTCACAATGTTGCTGTGGTCGTCGTCCTGGGTCTGGCAGTGCAGGATCTCGGCACAGCAGCCCACATCGGCCATGGTCTGGTTTTGGGGGTCCCAACGCACAACTCCGAAGCGCTGGTCTCCGGCCATCACGGTGCGCAGCAGCATCCGGTAGCGGGGCTCAAAAATATGAAGTGGCAGTACTTCCTGGGGGAAGAGCACCACGTCGGGCAAGGGAAACAGCGGCAGCTCCCTTACGGCCAGCTCGCCCATGGCTTTAACAGGAGATGCAAGAGCATCCTAGAAAAAATGCCCCTGCCACGCGTTGGCGTGACAGGGGTCGGCTGCAGTAAGCGACTGGTCAGGCAGGGCTACCGGAGATTGGGATCAGAGCTTGACTTCAATATCAACGCCGCTGGGCAGGTCAAGCTTCATCAGGGCGTCGATGGTCTTTGCCGAAGGGCTGTAGATATCGATGATGCGCCGATGGGTGCGGGTTTCGAAGTGCTCGCGGGAGTCTTTGTCGACGTGAGGCGAGCGAAGCACGCAGTAAATCTTGCGCTTGGTTGGGAGCGGAATGGGGCCGATCGCCGTTGCGGCGGTGTGGTCGGCAGTTTCGATGATTTTTTCGCAGGAGAGATCAAGCATCCGGCGATCAAACGCCTTGAGGCGAATGCGGATCTTCTGCTGGGCAATGGCTGTGGACATGTCAGATCAGGCGTCAGGAAGCTCCTGGGCGGAACGCCCGGGTGGCTGGTGGAGCTGGATTGTCGAGGAGCGGCAGGTGGGGTGGAGACCCATAGAGGTCCCACCCCAAAAACCTACCTCAGGATCAGGCGATGATCTTGGAAACCACGCCTGCACCGATGGTGCGGCCGCCTTCGCGGATGGCGAAGCGCATGCCTTGCTCAATGGCAACGGGGCAGATGAGCTCGCCGGTCATCTTGATGCGGTCACCGGGCATCACCATTTCGACGTTGGCGCCGTCGTCAGAGGTGAAGGCCGTGATCTGGCCGGTCACGTCAGTTGTACGGATGTAGAACTGAGGGCGATAGCCAGCAAAGAAGGGGGTGTGGCGGCCGCCTTCTTCCTTCTTCAGCACATAGACCTCACCTTCGAATTTGGTGTGGGGCTTGATGGAGTTGGGCTTCACCAGCACCATGCCGCGCTCGATGTCCTCTTTCTGGATGCCGCGCAGCAGTAGTCCACAGTTGTCGCCAGCCAAACCCTCTTCGAGCAGCTTGCGGAACATTTCCACGCCGGTGACAGTGGTCTCGCGGGTGTCGCGGATGCCGACGATTTGAACGGTTTCGCCAACCTTGACCTTGCCGCGTTCGATACGGCCAGTTGCCACGGTGCCACGACCGGTGATCGAGAAAACGTCCTCGATTGCCATCAGGAAGGGCTTGTCGACTTCGCGCTCGGGCTCGGGAATCGACTCGTCGACGGCGTCCATTAGGTCGAGAATCTTGTCAACCCACTCGTTGGCACCACGCTCGGCTTTGTTGCCAGCTTGGATAAATTCGAGGGCCTTCAGGGCTGAACCTGCCACCACGGGGATGTCATCGCCAGGGAAGTCGTAGCTGCTGAGCAGCTCGCGCATTTCCAGTTCGACAAGCTCGAGGATTTCCTCGTCGTCGACCATGTCCTTCTTGTTGAGGAACACCACTAGGGCGGGAACGCCGACCTGTTTGGCAAGGAGTATGTGTTCCTTGGTCTGGGCCATCGGCCCGTCGGTCGCGGCTACTACCAGGATCGCGCCGTCCATCTGGGCGGCACCGGTGATCATGTTCTTGACGTAGTCAGCGTGGCCGGGGCAGTCCACGTGGGCGTAGTGACGATTTGTGGTCTCGTACTCGACGTGCGCCGTGTTGATAGTGATGCCCCGCTCTTTCTCCTCAGGTGCACCATCGATCTCGTCGTAGGCCTGGGCCTTGGCCATGCCCTGGGACGCCAACACGTTGGTGATGGCAGCCGTGAGGGTGGTTTTGCCGTGGTCAACGTGGCCGATGGTGCCAATGTTGACGTGGGGTTTGTTCCTTTCGAACTTCTCGCGTGCCATGAGTAGAAAGAATCGGGGGGGTTAGTGGGTAGAGGAGAGATCAGGAATTGCCCTGATTCTTGGAGATGATGGCCTCAGCCACATTGCGAGGAACTTCCTCGTAATGGCTGAACTCCATCGAGAAAATACCCCGACCCTGGGTCATGGATCGGAGCTGGGTGGCGTAGCCGAACATTTCGGCCAGAGGCACTTTTGTTTGGACCTTGGACTGCCCATTATCAATGGACTGTCCTTCGACCTGGCCACGACGGGATGAAAGGTCGCCGATGACCGACCCAAGGAAATCCTCGGGGATCTCGACTTCCACCTTCATCATTGGCTCAAGAAGTACGGGGTTGCACTTCTTGACTGCGTCTTTGAAGGCCATGGATCCGGCGATTTTAAACGCCATCTCCGAGGAGTCGACGTCGTGGTAAGAGCCGTCAACCATGGTTGCCCTGACGTCGATCATGGGGAAACCAGCAATCACACCGGATTGGCAGGTCTCCTTCATGCCGGCTTCTGCGGGACCGATGTACTCCTTGGGAACGATGCCGCCAATAATTTTGTTGACGAATTCGAATCCTGTGCCTGGTTCGCCGGGCTCCATTTCGATCACGACGTGACCGTATTGCCCTTTGCCACCGGTCTGACGGGCAAATTTGCCTTCACCCTTGGAGCTGCTGCGAATGGTTTCGCGATACGACACTTGGGGAGCGCCGATGTTCGCTTCAACCTTGAACTCGCGCAGCATCCGATCCACCAGGATTTCAAGGTGGAGTTCTCCCATGCCAGCAATAACTGTCTGGCTGGTTTCAGGATCGGTGGAGACCCGGAAAGTGGGGTCTTCTTCTGCAAGTGACTGAAGAGCTTTGGAAAGCTTCTCCATGTCACCCTTGGTTTTTGGCTCAACAGCCACAGAGATCACGGGCTCGGGGATGAAGAGCGATTCCAGAATGATCGGGTCAGAATCTACGCAAAGCGTGTCCCCCGTGGTGGTGTCCTTGAGGCCCAAGACTGCGCCAAGATCACCGGCACGCAGCTCATCGACCTCTTCACGGTCAATGGCTTTGAGGAGGATCAAGCGAGAAATGCGCTCCTTCTTATCTTTGGTGGAGTTGAGTACATAGCTGCCTTTGTTGAGTACCCCGGAGTAGATGCGTACAAAAGTAAGCTTCCCGTAGGGGTCAGCCATTACTTTGAAGGCCAAGGCGCTGAAGGGCGCGCTGTCGTCGCAAGGGCGGGTTGCCTCGCTGCCATCAGCCAGTAGGCCAGTGATGGGAGGTAGATCAACTGGTGCTGGTAGGTAGTCAACCACTGCATCTAGCACCAGCTGGACGCCCTTATTTTTAAAGGCTGAGCCACAAACAATTGGCACTAAGCCATGATGGATGGTGGCCTTGCGGATGCCTTTGATCAACTGCTCTTCGGTGAGCTCGCCATTTTCCAGGAAGGGATCGATTAAATCTTCGTCGGACTCAGCGACCGTTTCCATCAACTTGAGGCGCCACTTTTTGGCCTCTTCAATCATGTCTTCAGGGATTTCACCTTCAATGATGTCAGTGCCGAGATCATTGGTGTAGATAATCGCCTTGTTGCGCACAAGGTCAATAATTCCCTTCAGATCGCCCTCGGCTCCGATCGGCAGCTGGATCGGCGCGGCATTGGCTTTGAGCCGATCCTTGATTTGGTCGTAGACCTTCAGGAAGTCGGCACCGGTCCGGTCCATCTTGTTGACGAACACGATCCGAGGCACGTTGTAGCGGTCAGCCTGACGCCAGACAGTCTCTGACTGGGGCTGTACGCCACCAACGGCGCAGAAGACAGCAACCACGCCGTCCAGGACCCGCATCGAACGTTCCACCTCGATGGTGAAGTCGACGTGCCCGGGGGTGTCGATGATGTTGATGCGGTTGTCTTTCCAAGTGGTGGAAATGGCAGCTGCGGTGATCGTGATACCACGCTCACGCTCCTGGTCCATCCAGTCAGTGACCGCCGCACCGTCGTGCACCTCGCCCATCTTGTGGACGACGCCTGAATAGAACAGAATCCGTTCAGTTGTCGTGGTCTTGCCCGCATCGATGTGGGCGGCAATACCAATATTTCTAACGCGTTCCAGTGGAAAGGCGCGGGCCACGGGGGAGGTCTCCGAAAGGTCAACAAAACGTGGGCGTAACTCTACAGACTGGGCCTGCAGAGGCTGAACTCGCCCTGGGTTTCAGCAGTTCAGGCAGGATCAGTAGCGGTAGTGGGCGAAAGCCTTGTTGGCTTCAGCCATCTTGTGGGTCTCTTCCCGCTTGCGAACCGCGCTACCGGCTTCGTTGGCTGCATCCATCAGCTCACCAGCCAATTTTTGGGCCATGCTGCGACCGTTGCGGGCGCGGGAGAAATTCACCAGCCAGCGCAGAGCCATGGCTGTACCGCGCTCCTGGCGAACTTCCATCGGCACCTGGTAGGTGGCACCGCCAACCCGGCGGGCACGAACCTCAACCAAAGGGGTGGCATTGCGTACAGCTGTCTCAAACAGCTCCAGGGGATCAGTACCGGTGCGGTCGTTGATCAGGGAGAAGGCATCCGAAAGGATGCGCTGCGCCGTGGACTTTTTGCCGTGCTTCATGAGCCGGGCCACGATCATGGAGGCCAGGCGGCTGTTGAATTGGGGGTCGGGAAGCACTGGGCGCTTCTCGGCGGCATTGCGGCGAGACATGGTCGACCGGAGCGGGGAGAACTAGAGGAAGGGAATGGAGCGGGCGTCGGTGACGCCCTTTGCTGAAGTTGCTGCTCAGCGGCTGGTCACGCTGAGCTAAGCGGTTTCAGCTCTTTGGCGTCTTGGCGCCGTACTTGGAACGGGACTGACGACGGTCCTTGACGCCCGCGGTGTCCAAGGTGCCGCGGATGATGTGATAGCGGACGCCAGGCAGATCCTTGACGCGTCCACCCCGGATCAGAACCACAGAGTGCTCCTGAAGGTTGTGTCCAATGCCGGGGATGTAGGCGGTCACCTCAAAGCCAGAGGTGAGACGCACCCGAGCGACCTTGCGCAGGGCCGAATTCGGCTTCTTGGGGGTGGAGGTGTACACGCGTGTGCACACACCGCGGCGCTCGGGACAAGCGCGCAGGGCGGGCGACTTGGTCTTCCGGGAAAGACTCTGGCGCTCAGTACGGATTAGCTGCTGAATGGTGGGCATCGAGGACCGGGGTCTGGTCGGAGAATATTGGTCGGACGTCCGACCGATTTCGACAATCCGTCACCTTACTGGGTCGCCTGTCGCCCTCCTCCTAAGCGGCTGAATGCAGTGCCGCAGGCGCAACTCACCGTGCCTTCGCCTGGACGTACCAAAAAGCCGCCGCCGCTGATGTCACCCCGGTAGTCCAGGCTCAGGCCGCTCAGCAGGTTCAGTTGCTCTGCTGGCGCATAAAGGGTGATGCCATCGGCGCGGGCAATCGGCGTGCCCGCCAGGTGGCCGGGGCGCAATCGAATCGCCCAGCGCTCACAGCGCCCATCTACTAAATCCAGATGCATCATCCCGGGGGTGCCCGCCACAGCTGCGTGGCGGCCTAGCTCGGCGGCGGCGGCGGCGGTCACGCGCAGGCTGTGCGCCTTGGCCATGGGGATGGGGTGCTGCATATCTGACTAATTTTGACAGCCCGCTCATGGCACTAGGCCGACACCGTTGTGAACGGATCCGGCCACACCCCGACCTTTTACCTGCAGGGAACCCCCCAGCACCAGCCCGGTGGAGCTGCCGCCATCGAGATTTAGGGCATCTTGTAGGCCTAGCTGTTGCAGCAGCGCGGCGGTTTCCCCCAGGGAGGGGCCGCTGTCCTGGATCCCCTCCAGGGTGATCAGCCAAATCTGGCGGTCGTCTCTGGCCAGCACGGTGCGGGGTGCTCCTTGGCTGAGGAAGGCGGAACTGAAGTTTTCGGCGGCGCCATTGAGCACGATGCGGCCTGCCTGCAACAGCAATGGCCCCCCGCCAATCACGTGTGTTGCGAGGCCGAGGTTGCTGCTGGGGCGGCTTTCGATCTGGAGCCGATCGTCTAAGCCCCAGGGCAGCTCCGCTCCGCCCCTTCCCACCAGCAGCAGGTCATCGCCCCGTAGCGCCACACCCGCATCCAATTCGGAGGGGCCAAGCTGCTGTCGCACCAGGCCCCCTTGGATTAACAAGCCAGTCTCAGAGCCACTCAGGGCTCGGTAGTTGGGCCCCCAGTCGGCGGTATAGCGGCTGATACCTCGCTGCACGTAGCCACTGTTGACAACGGCGACCGGTAGACGCAGAGCTCCGGGGCCCACAACCCACTCTGAAAGCTGTAGCCGGCCAAAACGGGGCATGGTTCGCCCGTCCCAGGCGGCGACTCCCCGGTTCAAAATTGGCCCGGAAAGCCATCGGCCGTCTTGTTTTAGAGCCCCCAAGGGCAGGCGCCTTACCCGGTTGAAGTAACCCCCGTTGATCGCTACCCAGGCCTGCTGCTGGTTGGCGAGCTGCACTAGGGAGCTGAGGCCCTCCATGCCTCCCGGTCTGGCCAGGGGCCGCAGCTGCAGTGAGGCCTGAAGTGGATCAATGCGGATCGCATTGATGCGCACCCCCTGGCGCACCAGGCGATCCCACTGAAGTTCTTTGCCAAGTAGGGCCTGCAGGCGCGGATCGATCGGGGCTGGACTGTCAGTGCGGCTAGCGGCCCCCTGATCCGGCCACTCGATCACCACCCGGTTGGGTTCGCCCAGGCTGAATACCCGCGTCAATTTGGCTGCGGAGGGTTTGAGCCTCAGCCCAGCTCTGTCCTGCTGGGCCTGGAGGCCCAGGCTCCCCAGCAGGGTTTGTTGGTCACTGCGGCTGAGCAGGTCGACCACCAGTCCGGCGCCGTCTCTACCAATGGCCGCCGGGCCGCCCAGGTCGAGCACGATGCGCTTGACGGGGCCAGGGTTTGAGCTGCGCACCTGGAGCAGCTGGGGCCTGGCCAGCTCCAGGCTGAGCAGGCTGCCCTCCTGGCGTAGGCCCACGCCGACGCGGCCAAACAGGCTGCTCACGTCTACCGCTACCTCGTCTTCGAGGCTGCGCTGGGCGCTGGCGGGCACCTTGAGTTCCTGGCCAAACCACTCCAGTTCCAGAGCGCCATCGCTGCGGCTGCGGCTGGTGACTCCGAGCTGGTTCTCGAGCACCTCTAGGGGGATCCACAGTTGTTGGGGCGTGTCGCCCAAGCCCCTAACCCAGAGCCAGCGGGCGCTCTGGAGTCGGCCGTTAATGCGGATACTGCTGCCCTGGCGCTCAGTTGCGGCGGCCGCACCGATTGGAACAAGAGGCGGCGGTGGTGGCGGCGTAATCGGCATGGCCTGGCCAACCCCTGGCAGGCACAAAACCAGGAGCCAGCCAGCCAGGAATGCAGTAGAGGCCATGGGCCAGCCTGGCCGAAAGCAACGAAAGCTAGCCCTCTTTAAGGGTTTGGGCGCCATGGTTTGGGCGCACTGGTTTGGGGATGTGCATCCCTAGGATCAGCTGCTCTGCTGCTGCCAGCACCTGTGGGTGTTAGCGGCGCTGCCCTGACAGATCACCTGCCGGACCGTCTCGGGTTATGCCTCACTTCTCTCGCCCTGTTTGGCCCCATCGCGATAGCGCTGCGCCGGCCGCTGTCGCTGGCGAAAAGGACGCCTGTGGTGTGGGCTTTCTGGCCAATCTTCAGGGCGAAGCCAGCCACTGGGTGCTGCAGCAGGCCCTGCGCGGCCTCGACTGCATGGAGCACCGCGGCGGTTGCGGTGGCGATGGTGATTCCGGCGATGGGGCCGGGGTGCTCTGCGGCATCCCCTGGAACTATCTAGAAGAGGTATGGACTGAGGCGGCGGCAGCGAAGGGAGTGGCTCGCGGGCTGGGCATGGTTTTCCTGCCAGCCGATGCTGCAAAGCGCGAGCAGGCAAAACTTTTCTGTGAAGAAGAGGCCGCCAAGCTGGGCTTGGGCAGCCTGGGTTGGCGTGCAGTCCCTCTGGATGCATCTGTTCTCGGCTCCCTGGCCCGCCAGACCGCTCCTGCCATTGAGCAGTGGCTAATTGCCGCAGACCAAGCCGGTGATGATCTGGAAGCGTTGCTATTCAGACTGCGCCGCCGTTGCGGTGATCGGGCCCGCGCCGTTTGGGGGCCAGGGCCTGGTGAGCTTTATTTCGCTTCCCTGAGCAGCCGGACTGTTGTGTACAAGGGCATGGTGCGTTCAGCGGTGCTGTCCGCTTTCTATGGCGACCTGCGCGATGCACGCTTTGCCGTGAGCTTTGCGGTGTACCACCGCCGTTTCAGCACCAACACCCTGCCCCGCTGGCCCCTAGCCCAGCCCATGCGGCTGCTGGGTCACAACGGCGAGATAAATACCTTGTTGGGCAACCTCAACTGGGCAAGGGCTTCGGAAGCAAATCTCGATGCGGTCTGGGGGGAGGCGGCTGCAGAACTGAAGCCAGTGGTGAACCCCGCCTTCAGCGATTCCGCCAACCTCGACGCCACCCTTGAGCTGCTGGTGCGCAGCGGCCGGCCGATCACCGAGAGCCTGCTCACCCTGGTGCCAGAAGCTTTCCGCGACCAGCCTGAGCTGGCAGATAAGCCCGATATCCAGTCGTTTTACGAGTATTCCGCCTGCACCCAGGAGCCCTGGGATGGTCCGGCCCTGCTGGTGTTCGCCGATGG
Source organism: Cyanobium sp. L1E-Cus (assembly GCF_024345755.1). Lineage (NCBI taxonomy): Bacteria > Bacillati > Cyanobacteriota > Cyanophyceae > Synechococcales > Prochlorococcaceae > Cyanobium > Cyanobium sp. L1E-Cus. The sequence continues at coordinate 22,917 of NZ_JAGQBS010000008.1, forward strand.
TCGCTGCGTGGGAGCCACCCTCGATCGCAACGGCCTGCGCCCCGCCCGCTACTGCATCACCAGCGACGGTTTTGTGGTGATGGGCTCAGAAACCGGTGTGGTCGAGCTTGAGGAGAGCCGGATCATCGAAAAGGGTCGCCTCGGCCCTGGCCAGATGCTGGCAGTGGACCTGGAGCAGGGCCGCCTGCTGCGCAACTGGGAGGTGAAGGCCGAGGTTGCCGCCCGCCATACCTACGGTGACTGGTTGGCGCAGCATCGTCGCAACCTCGTCCCCCAGCCCTGGACCCAGGAGCGTCAGCTGGCAGATCTGGAGCTGCTGCAACAGCAAACGGCCTTTGGCTTCACCGCCGAAGACTTCGAGCTGGTGATCGAGGACATGGCCGGCGCGGCTAAAGAGCCCACCTATTGCATGGGCGACGACATTCCCCTGGCGGTGCTTTCAGACAAGCCCCACCTCCTTTACGACTACTTCAAGCAGCGTTTTGCCCAGGTCACCAACCCGCCGATAGATCCCCTGCGGGAAAAGCTGGTGATGAGCTTGGAGATGCATCTGGGCAGGCGGGGCTCGCCGCTGCGCCCAGAAGCTGCCTCGGCGGCGGTGCTGCACCTGGCCAGTCCGATCCTCAATGAGGCGGAGCTGGCGGCGGTGAGCCAGCAGGGCCTGCCCACCACCACCCTTTCCACGCTGATGGCCGTCACCGACGGTCCTGGTGGTCTCGAGCTTGCGGTGCAGCGCCTGCGCAGCGCTGCCGAGGCGGCCGTGCGCGCCGGCAGCCAGATCCTGGTGCTGAGCGATCGGGGCGGCGAGGCTGGTGGGATCAATGCCACCACGGCCACCATTCCACCGCTGCTGGCCGTCGGCGCGGTGCATCACCACCTGCTCAACCTGGGCTTGCGCCTGCAGGCTTCCCTGGTGGTGGAAACGGCCCAGTGCTGGAGCACTCACCACCTGGCCTGCCTAATCGGTTACGGCGCCAGTGCCGTTTGCCCCTGGCTTACCTGGGAAACCAGCCGCCACTGGCTAGCCCACCCCCGGGTGCAGAAGCTGATCGAAAGCGGCAAACTGCCGGCGCTCAGCCCCGATCAGGTGCAGGCAAATGTGCGCAAGGCCCTAGAAGACGGCCTGCGCAAGATTCTCTCCAAGATCGGCATTTCCCTGCTGGCCAGCTATCACGGCGCCCAGATCTTCGAAGCCATCGGCCTTGGCGCCGATCTGATCCAGCTTGCCTTCAGTGGCACCACCAGCAGGGTGGCTGGCCTCAGCTTGGGCGAGCTGGCCAGCGAAACCCTCAGCTTCCATGCCAAGGCCTTCCCCGAGCTCAACCGCACCAAGCTCGAGTTCATGGGCTTCGTGCAATACCGCACTGGCGGCGAGTATCACCTCAATAGCCCGGAGATGGCCAAAGCCCTGCATGCCGCCGTCAAGGCGGGCCCCGGCTACGACCACTTCTCTACCTTCAAAACCCTGCTGGAGCACCGGCCAGTCACGGCCCTGCGGGACCTGCTGGAACTCAAGCCCGCTCTCGCCCCGCTGCCGATCGAGCAGGTGGAGAGCGTGGAGAGCATCTGCAGTCGCTTTTGCACCGGCGGCATGAGCTTGGGGGCCCTCTCCCGCGAGGCCCACGAGGTGTTAGCCATCGCCATGAACCGCATCGGCGGCAAGAGCAACAGCGGTGAGGGCGGCGAGGATCCGGCCCGCTTCGGGTTGCTCAGCGATGTGGACGGCGACGGTCATTCGCCGACCTTGCCCAGCCTCAATGGCCTGCGCAACGGTGATACCGCCTGCTCCGCCATTAAGCAGATCGCCTCAGGGCGCTTCGGTGTGACTCCCGAATATCTGCGCAGTGGCCGCCAGCTGGAGATCAAGGTGGCCCAGGGGGCCAAGCCGGGTGAGGGCGGTCAACTGCCGGGGCCAAAGGTTGATCCCTACATCGCCTGGCTGCGCAACAGCAAGGCAGGTGTGGCCCTGATTTCGCCGCCTCCCCATCACGACATTTATTCAATCGAGGATCTGGCCCAACTGATCCACGACCTGCACCAGGTGCACCCCGCAGCCAAGGTGAGCGTGAAGCTGGTGGCAGAAATCGGCATCGGCACCATCGCCGCCGGTGTGGCCAAGGCCAACGCAGATGTGATTCAGATCTCCGGCCACGACGGTGGCACGGGCGCTTCACCGCTCAGCTCGATCAAACATGCCGGCAGCCCCTGGGAGCTAGGCCTCACTGAGGTGCACCGGTCGCTGCTGGAGAATGGCTTGCGCGATCGGGTGCTGCTGCGGGCCGATGGCGGCCTCAAAACCGGCTGGGACGTGATCATCGCCGCCCTGTTGGGAGCTGAGGAATACGGCTTCGGCTCGGTGGCGATGATCGCCGAGGGTTGCATCATGGCCCGCGTTTGCCACACCAATAACTGCCCGGTGGGTGTGGCTACCCAGAAAGAAAACCTGCGCAAGCGCTTCCCCGGCGTGCCCGAGCACGTCGTGAATTTCTTCCTGTTCGTGGCTGAGGAGGTGCGTCAGCTGCTGAGCGTGCTTGGCGTGGCCCGGCTCGAAGAGCTGATCGGCCGCAGTGAATTGCTGCAGCCCCGGGCCGTAGCTCTCACCAAAACCAGCGCTCTTGACCTCTCTTGCCTAATTGACCCGATTCCCGCCGCTGCTGATCGCAGTTGGCTGAAGCACGACGCTGAGGCCCACGGCAATGGACAAATCTTGGAAGACCAGTTGCTGGCCGATGCCGAGGTGATGAGCGCGATTTCCAGCCACGGCCGTCTGGCCCGCACTATGGAAATCGTCAACACGGATCGCAGCGTGGGCGCCCGCATCTCCGGTGAAATTGCGGCGCGCCATGGCAATACCGGCTTCCAGGGCCAGCTCGATCTCACCTACCTGGGGGCCGCTGGTCAAAGTTTCGGGGCCTTTGTGCTTCAAGGCATGAATGTGCGCCTGGTGGGTGAAGCAAACGACTATGTGGGCAAGGGCCTCAACGGTGGCCGCCTCACCGTTGTGCCTCCCGCCGGCGTCAACGACCCTGGTAACCAGGTGATCCTGGGCAACACCTGTCTTTATGGCGCCACCGGTGGAGAGCTGTTTGCCGTAGGCCGCGCCGGTGAACGCTTTGGCGTGCGCAATAGCGGTGCCAAAACCGTGGTCGAGGGCGCCGGCGACCACTGCTGCGAGTACATGACCGGTGGCGTCGTGGTGGTGCTGGGCAGTACAGGTCGCAACGTGGCCGCCGGCATGACCGGTGGTGTGGCCTTCATCCTTGATGAGAGCGGTGGTTTGGCGGAGCGGGTGAACCCGGAGATCGTGGCCATAGCTGAGCTCACAACCCCTGAGCAGGAGGCCCTGCTCAAGCCCCTGCTGCAGGCCCATCTAGACGCCACCGGCAGCGTCAAGGCGGCCGCCATACTGGCCGATTGGTCCACCTGGAAGGCCCAGTTCAAGCTGCTGGTGCCCCCCAGCGAGAAGGCCGCCGTGGGTCTGGCGGAGCGGGAGGCTGTGGTGGCTTAGCGCGGATACTCCCGCATCAGCCGCTGCACCTCGCCGGCGTGATAGCTGCTGCGGGTGAGCGGGCTGCTCACCACCTGTAGGAAGCCGAGCTCCTGCTCACCGTGCTGCTTGAACGTCGCAAATTGCTCTGGGGTCACGAAGCGATCCACTGGCAGATGTTTGGGGCCTGGCGAGAGGTACTGGCCGATGGTGACGATGTCCACCTGGTGGCGGCGTAGATCGGCCATCACCTCCCGAACCTCGTGGTCGGTTTCCCCCAAGCCCGTCATCAGGCCTGATTTGGTGTAAGTGCGCGGCCAGCCCTGGCGCACCCGCTGCAGCAGCTCCAGGGAGCGCTCGTAGATGCCTTGGGGCCTGGCTTTTTTGTAGAGGCTTGGCACCGTTTCAATGTTGTGATTGAGCACCTCAGGGGCGCCTTCCATCACTGCGGCCAGAGCGTCCCAGTTGCCGCAGAAATCGGGGATCAGTAGCTCGATCGTGGTGAGTGGTGAGCGCTGGCGCACCTGCGCGATGCAGGCCACAAACTGGCTGGCGCCGCCATCGGCTAGGTCGTCGCGGTTTACCGAGGTGATCACCACGTGGCTCAGGCCCAGGCGTGCCACCGCTTCGCCGAGTCGTTCAGGTTCGCTGGGATCGAGCTCCCGCACGCTCTTGTCGAAGTCGATGTCGCAGTAGGGGCAGGCCCGGGTGCAGCCGGGGCCCATGATCAAAAAGGTGGCCGTGCCGCCGGCGAAGCACTCGCCGATGTTGGGGCAGCTGGCCTCCTGGCAGACGGTGTTGAGCTTGAGATCTTGCAGCAGGTCTGCCACCTCACCGATGCGCTCCCGCTGGGGGGCCTTAACGCGCAGCCAGTCGGGTTTGAGCAAGGCGCCAGTAGGGCCACGGGGGCCAGAAGAAGGGCTAATTCCAATTTTAGGAAGCCACCGGCAGGCCAAGGTCTACAGCCGAGTTGATCCCCTAAACTCCCCTCATCGGGATGTGGCGCAGCTTGGTAGCGCACTTCGTTCGGGACGAAGGGGCCGCAGGTTCGAATCCTGTCATCCCGATTTTTTCAACTGAGCTCGGCTCCCGGGTAACCCCTGGGGGTCACCATGCGACCGTCTTTGGCATAGCTGCTGCTATTGCCAATGAGCACCAGGGTCAGCATGTCCACTTGCTCCACCGGTAATTCGCCCAGGCTGTGCAGGCTGACGGCCTCATCGACTCGCCCCAGTTGGCGGGCCAGGGCCACCGGTGTTGAGGCCGGCCGGCCCTCCAGCAGCAGCTCTCTGGCTCGGGCCAGTTGCCAGTCGCGGCCAAGGGAGCGGGGGTTGTAGAGGGCTACTACAAAGTCCCCCGCAGCCGCTGCTTGCAGCCGCTTTTCGATCACTTCCCAAGGGGTGAGTCGGTCGCTGAGGCTGATGGTGCAGAAATCGTGCATCAAGGGAGCTCCTGCCTTGGCAGCGGCGAGTTGCAGGGCCGAGATGCCCGGATGCACGTTGAAGCTGGGCCGGCCATCGGCTGGGCTGGCCAGCCAAAGCTCCAGGGCCAGGCCGGCCATGGCGTAGATGCCGCTGTCGCCCGACGACACCAGTGCCACATTCAGTCCCTGGCTCGCTAGCTCTAGGGCTAGGGCGCAGCGGGCCCGCTCCTCGGTGAGTTGGCCGTTCCAGCGCAGCTGATCAGGTCGCCGCAGCGGTTCAAGCAGGTCGAGGTAGAGGCCGTAGCCCACCCACACCGTGGCTTCCGCCAGGGCGCGGCGCGCATCCGCAGTGAGCAGCTCCAGGCTGCCCGGGCCACTGCCCACCAGGTGCAGCTGGCCCCGCTTGGGAGCCCATTGACTCTCGGCCAGAGCCACCGCCAGGGTGGCTGCCCCGAGCTCGCCTGGGTTGGCATGCTCAATGCGCTTGGTTTGCAGCAATTGGGCTGCGGGGCCAGCTGCCAGCAGGGCTGCGGCCTCGGCCACGCTGGCGGTGCCCATCTCCTGGGCCACCGCTGCCGATGGGGTGGGCACCGGCACTGCGGCTAGGGAATCGGCCCCAAACCAGCGCACTGGCCAGCCTCGTTTAGCCGCTAGAGCAAGCAGGGCCGGTTCATCGGCCTTGCGGTCGATGCTTGCTAAACCAGCTACGGATTCAGGTGCCAAATGCTGGTCGCCCAGGGTCTGTTCCAGCAAGCGCTCCAGCAGGCTCAGGCTGGTGTTGCGTTCACAGCCCATACCTAGCCACAGGCTCGGCGGATGCCAGCGGCAGCCAGCTCCGGTGTGGATATCTACGACCAGATCTGCCTCTGGGTTCTCGCCAGAGCCACTGCCAGAGCCAGAGCCACTGCCAGAGCCACCAGCGCGCTCCAGTAGGCAGGTGGCGGCCTCGAGCTCTAGCCAGCGGCGGCTGCCGTGGTGAGCTTCCAGTCGCAGCGGTTGATCCAGATGGGCTGCCTTACGCATCAGGGCGCTCCAATCGCCCTGCCCCCGCTGCCAACCCCAGTCTCTGCCGAAGCTGTCGAGGCTAAGTAAGCCTGCTGCAGCCGTTGCCCCGGTGAGCACAGCCTGGCCGCCCAGGCAGGCGGCAACCTGGTGGCTCAGTCGCTCGGCCCCGGCCACGTGACCCCCTAGCAGGGGAATGGCGAAACGACCCTGTGGATCCACCACCACCACGGCGGGATCGCGCTCTTTACTCACGAGCAGCGGCGCAATCAGCCTGGTCACCAGGCCACAGGCGCCAACGATCACAAAGCCGCTGGCCGTTGACCACTGTTCAACTATGCAGTCCCCTGCGGTGATCTGGTCGTCAGTCCCCACCTGGGAGTCGATCAGGCCGGCCTGAAGGAGCTGGTCCAGCACAGGGGCGCTGGCAGGGCTGAAGCCCAGGCCCCAGCGGCGGGCGCGCGGCGCGGCCTGCTCGGGGCGGTTGTTTGGTGAATTCACTTACCTACCTTCTGACGCAGCCCGGCCAGGGGACCCGGCGCCTTGGGCTTGAGCAGGGAACCATCTGGATTCAGCTGGCTGCGGGCCGATCCCCCCAGGTTGGTGGAGGCGCTGAGCCGATCAGTGGTGGCCCTAGTGGCGGGGGCCGTAGAGGTGGGGGCCGGAGTAGGGGCTGGGATCGCTTGTGGGGGTATCACAGGTGCGGACTCTGCTTGTGGGGCATCTTGCTGCGAAGGTTCTGTTAACTCAGCTTCAACAGTGGGCTCCAGCTCAGGCAGTTGTTCTGGGTCAAGTTGTTCTGGGTCAAGTTGTTCTGGTTCCGGCAGGGGTTCCGTTTGAGGCGAAGCCTCGGGCTCAAGTGGTGATTGGGACTCATTTGCGGGCAACGGTTCAGCCACGGTTTGGGGCTCGCTGGCCGTCGGCGGATTGATTTCTATGGCTGCTACTGGTTCTTCTGGGACTGGTTCAGGTTCTGGAGCCGCCGGCGTTGCAGGCTGATCTCCCAGCAGCTGGGCTAACTCGCTGGCATCCAGGCGCCCCCGCTGCCAACTGGGCGTGGGCGAAGAACTATTAATCGTCACTTCGCTCACCAAAGTGTTGAAAGGGGGGTTGAGGGGGGCGCCGCGACCATCAACCAGCTCCATCAGCACGCTGTTGCTGCCGCTGCTCCAGCCCTTGAGCCACAGAGGCGAGTTCTGATCCACCAAAAAACTGTCCCCGTTGACTGTCACCCGCAGGCGCCAGCTGCCGTCGTTGTCGCGCAGGCCCTGGAGGGGAGCGTCTATTAACAGCCAGTCGAGCAGCACTGGTTCGCGGCCGGCCAGATCTGCTGTGCTTACGCCGATCAACTGGGGTGTGCCCAGCTGGGGAGTGGCCAGGGGATTGGCGGCCACCCGGTTTACCCGCACCTGGTCCCAGGCGCCTGGACTTTTCACCACTTCCCCCCAGGGTTTGGCCGCATAGGCGGTAAGGCGATGGCTGCCCGGGCCCAGGGGCGGTAGTTCGGCGTCCAGACGAGTTGGGAATTGCCCAGAGAGTGAGGTGGTGAGGCGTTGGGGCGGTAGGTCATCAACTTGCACCACGAGGTGAGGCCCCAGCCCGAGCACTCCCGCATCAACTAACGGCCAATCACGAACCTGCACTTGCAACTTGACCGGACCGCCTGGCAGATCGCTTCCATCTAGCGGGATCTGGATCGATACCTGGGGCTGGCGTTCGGCCAGGGCCGCTTGAACTTGTTGCACGGCGGTAGGTGGCGCGACTTCCTGCAAGCGGCCACTGGGCCCCTGGACTGGAAGAGGCGCTGGGGCTGGGACGCTGCTGCGGCTAGCGGCTACTCGATTGCAGCCAGCCAACAACATCAACGCTGCCACTAGCAGGACCGCGAGCAGTCGCTGCCGCCATCGCACGGGGCGACCCGGGAGGGCTGGATAGGTTGCGCTGCCTGCGCCCACGCTGGGTTGCTCAACTTGTAGTGGAAGCATTCTGCTGGCCGGGGCCACCCTGGGGGAAATGGATGCGGCAGATGGCTGTTTTTGATGCTCTCTAAGTAATAAAAAACTGCCCGCAAGATGGTTGAAGTAGATGATTCTTTCTGTTCTGTAAAGCCCTGTGCTGGCCTGGGAAGCGCCGGGATTGAACCTTTGTAACTCCAAGCCAAAACCTCTCGGAAACGACCCCTATACTTCGGCGAGCGGTCCCCTAATTGGGGCCCAAAGCTCCAGTTGTGGCAAGTGGTTTCGCGTTTTCGCGGACCCCCTTCCCGGCTGGTGCCCATGAACGATTGGAGGCCTCGGTCGCCTGTCGTTCATGGGGCCCAACGGCAGGCTCTCCGGCCTGCTGCAGGGGTGGACCCACCACCTCGATCCCGTCCCTCGAGGAACGTCTCGATGACCATCAGCCCACCAGAGCGTGGGGAAAAGGCGAAGGCCATGGTCGACCGGAACCCAGTTCCGGCCACCTTCGAACTGTTCGGCAAGCCCGGCCATTTCGATCGCAGCCTTGCCAAAGGTCCCAAAACCACCACCTGGGTTTGGAACCTCCACGCCAATGCTCACGATTTCGACAGTCACACGAGTGACCTTGAAGAGGTCTCTCGCAAGATCTTTTCAGCTCACTTCGGCCATTTGGCCGTCATCTTTATCTGGCTGAGTGGCGCCTTCTTCCATGGAGCGCGCTTCTCCAACTACACCGGTTGGTTGACCGATCCCCTGCACGTCAAGCCTTCGGCGCAGGTGGTGTGGCCCATTTTCGGCCAGGAAATTCTCAATGGAGACATGGGTGCCGGGTTCCACGGCATTCAGATCACCTCCGGCCTCTTCCATGTGTGGAGGGCCTGGGGCATCACCAATGAAACCCAGCTGATGGCCCTGGCCATCGGTGCTTTGGTGATGGCCGGCTTGATGCTCAATGCCGGCGTCTTCCACTACCACAAGGCGGCTCCCAAGCTCGAGTGGTTCCAGAACGTTGAGTCGATGCTCAACCACCATCTGGCCGGCCTGCTCGGTCTGGGATCTCTCTCCTGGACAGGACACCTGCTGCATGTGTCCCTGCCCACCACCGCGCTGATGGACGCCATCGACGCCGGCCAGCCGCTGGCGCTCAATGGCAAAACCATCGCCACCTACGCCGACATTCCCCTGCCCCACGAGTTCCTGAACCAGGACGTGATCGCCCAGATATTCCCCGGTTTCGGGGCTGGCGTTTCAGCCTTCTTCACGGGCAATTGGGCCGCTTACAGCGATTTCCTCACCTTTAAAGGTGGGTTGAATCCTGTGACCGGGAGCCTCTGGATGACCGACATCGCCCATCACCACTTGGCGATCGCGGTGTTGTTCATCGTGGCTGGCCACATGTATCGCACCAACTGGGGCATTGGTCACAGCATCAAGGAGATTCTCCAGGGCCAGAAGGGCGATCCCCTGCTGTTCCCCGCTCCCAATGGTCATGACGGACTCTTCGAGTTCATGACCACCAGCTGGCACGCCCAACTGGCTGTGAACCTGGCGATGCTCGGCTCGCTGAGCATCATCGTGGCCCAGCACATGTATGCGATGCCTCCCTATCCCTATATCGGGATTGATTACCCCACCCAACTGTCGATCTTCACCCATCACATGTGGATCGGTGGTTTCTTAGTTGTGGGTGCTGGTGCGCACGCCGCTATCGCGATGATTCGCGATTACGACCCCGCCAAGCACGTCGATAACGTGCTGGACCGGGTGCTTAAAGCTCGTGATGCCCTGATCAGCCACCTCAACTGGGTGTGCATCTGGCTCGGCTTCCACAGCTTTGGCCTCTATATCCACAACGACACCATGCGTGCCTTGGGCCGTCCCCAAGACATGTTCAGCGACTCCGCCATTGCCTTGAAGCCTGTCTTCGCGCAGTGGATTCAGGGTCTTCACGCTGCCGCTGCAGGTAGCACTGCGCCTAACGCCCTCGCGGGTGTGAGCGAAGTGTTCAACGGCACCGTTGTAGCTGTGGGCGGCAAGGTGGCCGCCGGTCCGATTCCTTTGGGAACGGCCGACTTCATGGTCCACCACATCCACGCCTTCACGATCCACGTCACCGTGCTGATTCTGTTGAAGGGTGTGTTGTATGCGCGTAGCTCCCGCCTAGTCCCTGATAAGGCGAATCTGGGCTTCCGCTTCCCCTGCGACGGCCCTGGCCGTGGCGGTACCTGCCAGGTGTCGGCTTGGGACCACGTGTTCCTTGGCCTGTTCTGGATGTACAACTCCCTGTCGATCGTCATTTTCCACTTCTCCTGGAAGATGCAGAGCGACGTGTGGGGCACCGTCAACGCTGATGGCAGCGTCCAGCACATCACCAACGGCAACTTTGCCCAAAGCGCCATCACCATTAATGGTTGGCTGCGGGACTTCCTCTGGGCTCAAGCCGCACAGGTGATCAACAGCTACGGCTCGAGTTCCAGTGCTTATGGCTTGATGTTCCTTGGAGCCCACTTCATCTGGGCCTTCAGCCTGATGTTCCTGTTCAGTGGCCGCGGCTACTGGCAAGAGCTTATCGAGTCCATCGTCTGGGCTCATAACAAGCTGAGGGTTGCACCCGCCATCCAACCGCGGGCGCTTTCCATTACCCAGGGCCGTGCTGTCGGTGTCGCTCACTATTTGCTGGGCGGTATTGCAACAACCTGGGCATTCTTCCTGGCCCGCATCGTCGCGGTCGGCTGACCTTTTCTGACCTCTCCCAATGGCAACGAAATTTCCTTCGTTCAGCCAGGGTCTGGCACAGGACCCGACAACCCGCCGGATTTGGTACGGCATTGCCACGGCTCACGATTTCGAGAGCCACGACGGCATGACCGAGGAGCGGCTTTACCAAAAGCTGTTCTCCACCCATTTCGGTCACCTGGCCATCATTGGCCTCTGGGTTTCGGGCAACCTGTTCCATATCGCCTGGCAGGGCAACTTTGAGCAGTGGGTCGCCGATCCTCTGCATGTACGTCCCATCGCTCACGCGATCTGGGATCCCCACTTCGGCCAGGGAGCTATCGCCGCCTTCACCCAGGCTGGTGCTACCTCCCCTGTGAACATTGCTTATTCCGGCCTGTACCACTGGTGGTACACGATCGGGATGAAAACCAACGCTGAGCTTTATCAGGGTTCCATCTTCATGATGATCCTGTCGGCTTGGGCCCTGTTCGCAGGCTGGCTCCACCTTCAGCCCAAGTTCCGGCCTTCCCTGGCCTGGTTCAAGAACGCTGAATCCCGCCTAAACCACCACCTGGCGGTTCTGTTTGGTTTCAGCTCGATCGCTTGGACCGGTCACCTGGTTCACGTGGCTATCCCTGAGGCCCGTGGTCAGCACGTTGGGTGGGACAACTTCCTCTCAGTGCTGCCTCACCCCGCTGGTTTGGCTCCGTTCTTCACCGGCAACTGGGGTGTATATGCCCAGAACCCAGACACCGTTTATCAACAGTTCGGAACTGCTGAGGGTTCTGGCACCGCGATCCTTACCTTCCTGGGTGGCTTCCACCCCCAAACGGAAGCCCTTTGGCTCACGGACATTGCCCACCACCACCTGGCGATCGGTTGCATCTTTGTGATCGCTGGCCACATGTACCGGACAAACTTCGGTATCGGCCACTCGATTCGCGAGATTCTTGAAGCCCACAACCCACCCAAGGGCACCCCTGGTGACCTAGGTGCTGGCCACAAGGGCCTCTACGACACGATCAACAACTCGCTCCACTTCCAGCTTGGTCTGGCTTTGGCATCTCTGGGTGTGGTCACCAGCCTGGTGGCCCAGCACATGTATGCGATGCCGTCCTATGCGTTTATCGCTAAGGACTACACAACGCAGGCTGCGCTTTATACCCACCACCAATACATCGCCATCTTCCTGATGTGCGGTGCGTTCGCCCACGGTGCGATCTTCTTCATCCGCGACTACGACCCGGAAGCCAACAAAGACAACGTGTTGGCCCGGATGCTCGAGCACAAGGAAGCCATAATCAGCCACCTGAGCTGGGTCTCCCTGTTCCTTGGCTTCCACACCCTGGGTCTCTACGTCCACAACGACGTCGTCGTGGCCTTTGGTACTCCTGAGAAGCAGATTTTGGTGGAGCCCGTCTTTGCCCAATTCGTCCAGGCCGCTTCCGGCAAGGCGATGTATGGCATGGATGTGCTGCTATCCAATTCCGCATCCGCAGCTAGCAATGCCAGTGCGGTTTATCTGCCCGGTTGGATCGACGCCATCAATGGTGGCAACGACCTCTTCTTGCAGATCGGTCCTGGTGATTTCCTTGTTCACCACGCCATTGCGCTTGGTCTGCACACCACGACTCTGATCCTGGTGAAGGGTGCTCTGGATGCCCGGGGTTCCAAGCTGATGCCTGACAAAAAGGACTTCGGCTATTCCTTCCCCTGCGATGGCCCCGGCCGTGGTGGTACCTGCGACATCAGTGCCTGGGACTCTTTCTATCTGAGCGTCTTCTGGGCCCTGAATACCGTCGGTTGGGTCACCTTCTACTGGCACTGGAAGCACCTCGCCATCTGGCAGGGCAACGTGGCTCAGTTCAACGAATCCAGCACCTATCTAATGGGTTGGTTCCGCGACTACCTGTGGCTTAACTCCTCCCAGCTGATCAACGGTTACAACCCGTTTGGCAGCAACAACCTGGCCGTCTGGTCTTGGATGTTCCTGTTCGGTCACCTGGTTTGGGCCACCGGTTTCATGTTCCTTATCTCCTGGCGCGGCTACTGGCAGGAACTCATCGAGACCATCGTCTGGGCGCATCAGCGCACCCCGCTTGCCAACCTTGTTGGATGGCGCGATAAGCCTGTCGCTCTTTCGATCGTCCAGGCTCGTGTTGTGGGTCTTGCTCACTTCACTATTGGCTACATACTCACGTATGCAGCCTTCCTGATTGCTTCTACCTCTGGCAAGTTCGGCTAACTGCGGCCTACTTGCTCCCTCGAGGGACGAATTAACCCCGGCGCAAGCTGGGGTTTTTTATTGTCCATTGTTTTATTGACCATTGTTTGTTGGTTAACTTGCCTCTCACTGCACCCCCTGGCTCTTTCCCCCTAAGGGAATGGTTCTGGTCCCGAAGGCTTGGCTTGTGGCCCAGGCCCAGCAGCCACTATCTATCGGGCTGCCCCCAAACAAGATCAGCCCAATCAAAGGCCCAATAAAGGTTCAATAAAAACGCCCAGTAAAAACACCCAATAAAAAAGCCCCGCCTTAGCGGAGCTTTCAGGGGATTGGAAAACCGCTTGGGATTCAGTTGACGCTCCAGACGCCGCCAGCGATATTGACCAGCGGGGCAACGATCGCAGTGCCGGCTAGGAACCAGGCAAAGGCGGCGCCACCGCAGCCACCCAGCCAGAAACCACTGGCGAATTCTGCCCAGCCAGCCTTGGTGAACAGGTCTGCGGGCGGGTTGTCGATGGTGGCGTCAGCCGGCTGGATGTTGGGTCCGTTGCCAGCGGTGCCGTAGATCGAGAGACATACGGTCAAGATCGACACCAGTCCAATGGTGGCGAGTAAACCAGCGGTGCTGGCGTACTCGGTGAGCCGCAGGGGACCACAGACGGCGAAGGGTCCGTAGAGAAAGAAGCCATGGGCCATGCCTACTTCCAAACCACGACGGTTCGGAGATAGGGAGGGGCGGTAGGCGGGCAGGGCATTGATGAAGGCCCGGCTGAAATAGCTGCTGTTGACGGGGGTTGCCAGATTGCCGACGCAGGGGTCGGCCACGGGGGTCACGGTCATGGTGGCGGGGGTAGGCGGTGAGGCTGAGCGACGGCTTGGGTCGGGCTCAGTCGCGGGCTTCGATTACGTTGAAAAGCAAGGCCATGGCCACGGCTGGGCCGAGGATTCCAACAAGTGGGACTAACACCGAGGGCAACCAAGCGGCAGCAAATTCTCCAGTCATGGCGCGGGCCAATAGCAACCGTTAATACTGTACGAAGACCACCCGTGGCAGCTTGCGGGGCCGGCTAGGGCGACATAAAAATTCAATCCCTTTGCCCCGCCTCTCAGCTTTCGGATCCGCGCACGATGCCGCGCACCCGGTAGATCGGTCGTCCCTGACTTTCGTGGTAAGTGCGCATCTGCAGTTCGGCCAGCAGGCCAAAGCAGAAGAGCTGCACCCCCGTCAGAAAACTCAGTAGGGCCATCAGCAGCAGGGGGCGATCGCCGATGTCTGCGCCAAGCAGTAGTTTCTCGCCTACAAGCCAGATGCCGATCAGCAGCCCTGCGCCCATGGCGGCCAGGCCCCCGAAGCCGAAGACGTGCATCGGTCTGGTCAGAAAGCGCTTCATGAACCAGACCGTCAGCAGGTCCATCAATACCCGGAAGGTGCGGTCGAGTCCGTATTTGCTTTCCCCATAACGCCGGGGATGGTGGTTTACTTTCACCTCGCTGATCCGGGCACCTTCGATGAAGGCCAGGGCAGGCAGGAAGCGGTGGAGTTCGCCGTAGAGGTTGAGGTCACTCACCACTTCGCGCCGATAAGCCTTGAGGGAGCAGCCGTAGTCGTGGAGTCGCACCCCAGTTACCCGGGCAATCAGGCTGTTGGCGATGCGGCTGGGCAGCAGCCGTTGCATGGCCGCATCCTGGCGCTGGTGGCGCCAGCCGCTTACCAGGTCGAAGCCTTGGTCGAGCTCAGCTAGCAGTAGGGGGATATCGGCGGGGTCGTTCTGCAGATCGCCATCGAGGGTCACGATCACCGCCCCGCCGCTGGCGTCAAAGCCGGCCGCCATTGCCGCCGTCTGGCCGTAGTTGCGGCGCAGCAGCACGGCCACCAGCTCCGGAACCGTGGCGACTAGCTGGCTGAGCACCTTCGCTGTGCCGTCCCTGGATCCGTCGTCTACCAGCACCAATTCAAAGCTCAGCTGCAGCGGTCGCAGTGCCGCCAGCAACTGCTCCACCAACTGGGGCAGGCTCTCCTCCTCGTTGTAGAGGGGCACCACTACGGAAAGCTCGGCCTGACCTTCCCCCGTTTGCTGCATGTCATTGTCAGCCTGTGGCATCGACCCTAGGTGGGTAGGGGACTGCCGTTATGGCTGTGCATTACCCGCCCCGCTCCCCGCAGTTCCAGTCGGTAGTGGCGCGCCACCGGGTCGGGGTTTTGGGGCGCCAGGTCGTCGAGGCCGATGCCGTTGCGGCCGTGGGCGACGCCGGAGCTGTGTAAATAGCGGCCGCCCCCTAGGTGCAGCCCCACGTGGCTGCAGCGCTGGGGTGTGCCAAAAAAGATCAGGTCGCCAGGCTCCAGCAACTGCACCTGGCCCGGGTGCACCGCAACTGGCTGACAGAACCGCTCCTGCAGGTAGGCATCGCGCGGAATCCAGATGCCAGCGCTGGCATAGGCCCGCTGCATCAGACCGGAGCAGTCGTAGTTGGGGCCCAGGCTGCCGCCCCACAGGTAGGTGTTGGCTACGCGCTGGGCGGCCTGCGCGAAGCTCAGCACTTGCTCCATCCTCCGGACAATGATGCAGCGCTGCAGGAGTTGCGGCTGGGGCGGGGAGCACGCCACTGCTCGCCCCAGCAAGGCATCGGGCTCAAGCCAGCCTGGGTAGCCATCGTCGAGCAGTCGTACCCGCAGGCGCATTCCTGACCCTGTAGCGGCAGGACTGGTCAGGATTTGCAGGTGGCGGCCAGTCCAGGCCTGGCTGGCTAGCCCCTCTCCGCGGGCCTGGCTGTAGAGGTCGACGCTGCCAGTGAGCTGCCAGTTCGTGCCTGGAATGAGCCATTCTGGCGCGGCTGGGGTGCCGGCAGCCAGCTGGGCAGGGTTGATGGTGTCTACTGTCAGCACAGCTAATCTCGCCACAACGTTGGCCGGCGGTGATGGCTTTTTACAGCCCCGATCCAGCCATGGCTCAGATCCTGGCCGATCTGGTGCGGGCTCTTGAGCTGGAGGGGCGGCCTGGCTTAGCCCAGCACCTCTCCATTACCTGGCTTCGC
This sequence comes from Cyanobium sp. L1E-Cus, assembly GCF_024345755.1. Taxonomy (NCBI): domain Bacteria; kingdom Bacillati; phylum Cyanobacteriota; class Cyanophyceae; order Synechococcales; family Prochlorococcaceae; genus Cyanobium; species Cyanobium sp. L1E-Cus. Next base: position 38,762 of record NZ_JAGQBS010000008.1, read on the forward strand.
TACGACCAGCCCTTGCTTGGCCGAGCTGCCGATCTAGATCCCGATCTGTTCTGGGCCCAGCCGGTGCAGGGGGCGAGCTGGGCTGGGGATCGTCCTCGCTATCCAGCCAGCGTCGTGAAGCTGGTTTACCTAGTGGCGGCTGAGGCCTGGCGCCAGGCTGACTTGCTTGCGGATACGCCCGAGCTGCGGCGTGCCCTTTCAGACATGATCCGCGACTCCAGCAACGACGCCACCTCCCTAGTGGTGGATTTGCTTAGTGGCACCACCAGCGGCCCTTCTCTGCCCCCCGAGCGCATGGCCCACTGGGTGGAGCAGCGTCAGCTTGTCAATGGCTGGCTGAGCGAGCTTGGCTGGCCGGAGCTGCAGGGCTGTAATGCTTGCCAAAAAACCTGGGGTGATGGTCCCTACGGGCGCGAGCGGGTTTATTACGGCACCGATCTGGAAAACCGCAATCGCCTCAGTACCGACGCTGTAGCCCGTTTGTTGCAGGCCGTGCTGGCGTCGGCCCTGGTCTCGCCGCCAGCTTGTGCCCGGATGGCAGCTCTGCTGGCGCGCAGCTTGGATCCGGCCTTGAGGCTTGCGGATCCAGAAAACCAGGTGGATGGCTTCATAGGTGAGGGTTTGCCTCTTGGCTCTCGCCTCTGGAGCAAGGCGGGCTGGATGAGCCAGGCCCGGCACGATGCTGCCTACGTGGAGCCGTCAGCTGAGGGTTCTATGCCAAAAGCTGCGCCTTTCTTGCTGGTGATTTTTTCTGAGGGCCAGGCCTGCGCCCAGGATCACAAGCTCCTACCCGAGATAGCTACCCGGCTGGCCGCAGCCAGCCGTAAATAAGCATTCGGGCTTAACAACGGAGAGGGAGGCCGTAGTTGTGACTCTCAGAGCGAAGTGGTGACACGGGAAGAGACGACGCTTCCCTTTGGTGGAGGCGGAATCCAATGCCATTTCCAATACCAATTCCAACACTATTTCCAACACCACATAGAACGTGCAAATTCAGGGCGCTGGCCGCAGGTCAATACCAGCGCTGAGCCCTTGTAGTCGTCATGGCGCCCTCTCCTCATATCCCTGGTTGTTCAGCGGGTGTAACTCTTTCAGCAGTGCCCGATTTAGGTGGTCATCGCATCCCACCACCAACTGCGGGTAAATGGTGCCCTCCTTGTAGGGGGCATAGGCGTGGGCGCAGATCGCTCGGGTGGTGTCCTGCCACTGTTGGAGCATCTGCCTGGGCAGCTTTTGCTTCAACTGGTCTGTGGATTGCTCCCAGGACTGACCAGCGCAGTAGCGCATCTCTACCGTGTTATCGCCAGGGCACTTGATCTTCTGTGCTTGGGCGTGGGCAGAACCAAGAGGCAGCATCAGGGCGCCAAGGAGTAACAGGTGCTTCATCAGATTTTGTTCGGTCTTGTTAGCAGGGTATGGATGCTTACTGCTATAGCCGACTGTCTTGGTGGCAAGGGACTCAATGAGCTCCTGGACTCTGCAATTCCACGTCTTGGCATTGCTGATGCAAATAAGTTCGCTTTGTCCAGCCACAATCTTTGCCAAGGATTAGATTACTGCCTTTCCACTCAAATACTTTTTTTAGCCTTAGGTTGAATGGGTGTTCAGTCGGGTCAAGAGTCCTGTAGTCCCCCGTCTTTATTTCTCTATTATTTATGGGTGAAAAGGGACTTCGCAGCTTTAGAAGAATTTTCCCGAGTGCGGATACGCATGGAATGTCATTAGTGATTAATGCATGTTTAAAGTTTGGGAGAATTGACAAAATATCTTGAACTTCCTTCGTGCTTAAATGCATTAGTACGTCTTTGCAAACTAACAGTTCGGCGGATGGAAGTTCATTATAATCCTCTGGGAGATTGGCAAAGGAAACCCTGGATCGCGAAAATGACCGCTGATTATTTGTGATTACATATTTAGATGCATCGATGCCAATATATGTTGCGCTGCCAAAGTCGAGAAATTGAGAAAACTGCCAGTCGCCGCAACCAAGGTCAACGACTGATTTAATATCGTGTTGACGAATAAACTCTTCTAGGAATATCTTGTAGGGTTGAGTTGCTTCAGGTGAGCTTCCGCCCCCTGACCCCTTGCCCCAGTATGAATTCTCATAAATCTTATCAAAAATATCTGGATCGCCAAATTCAAAACTCATAAAAGTCGATAAATTCTGAATTTTTAATTTAGCACTTAAGAAGATTTTATAGTTGCAAATTATAACATTTACAGGGTTCCATGGCAAAAGTTTATGTTGTCGCCGTTCTTTGCTGCCCTAAGACCCTTCCGCCTATTCGCCAGTGCCCCCGTCGCCAGCTTCGCGTCGTAGTGGAAGAAGTGCTTTGGGACGAGTTTGATTGAAGTGTCGCAGTTATTGCAGACGGTTGTTTTGGCAACCTCATAGATACGCAACCATTGCGCCGCTACCCCTGCCGCTGTTCCTTCTTCCAGATCCGTTCCAGTGATTTGCGGAACTCTCCATCGCTTTGTGGACGTGCCAGGTCGCGCCTCCAAAAGACGCTGCTAATCCACCACACCTGAAGACCGCCAAAGATCAGGGCGACCAAGCCCAGTTGGATGTATCCCCAGTTCAGGTGCTCCATTGCGCCCGTTGCTGATTCTTCGCCCAGATGCGTTCAAGGGTCTTTCGGAACTCCTCTGTGCTCTTGCTCGTGCCCTCAGGGCATTTTCCAAGCTGAGCCGCCAGGCGCCAGAACTTGATTCCTGCTGCGACGGCAAAGACCAACTAGAGCACCAGCATCGATAGGGGCTGAAATATCACTGCCTGGCGCTTTGGGTCGAGGTTTCCTGGTGCCCGTGCTTCTGGTCGCAGTGGGCGCTGGCAGTTGTGCCCATCAGCAGCGTCCCAGCGGTCAGGGCGAGTAGCAGCAGGCGTTTCATCTGTTCTTGTTGGGGCTTATGAGCACGGTACGGGCGCTTTCGGCTGTTGGCGACTGCCTCGGTGCTATGGGACTCCTTGGACTCGTGGCCCCAGCGCGAATCGTGCAGGTGTATCCGCTTTTGTGCGATGCCTGCTGCTCTCCCTGGGCCACCTGCTGCCCCCTCTGGGGAATGGGAGTTCCTTGAGCGTGTCCGCATGAACACCTGCGGCAATCACTCCATGGCCTGAGCGTAAGTACCTAATAGCGTTGGCTAGTCGTGATGAGCGACGGGAAGCGTATCCCTGGCGGAGTCGAACACGCCAGGGATTTTTTTGTGAACAAACCTTGCTGCTGCTCGCACCCAATACCAGTGCCTAACTCAAATAACTATCTATGGCGGCGTTCGACCCGTCCATAGGTCTAGGAAGTGGGCGGAGATTTCGTCCCCGTCGCTCACGCCCCACTTTTCTCTTAAACAGCGTCAGGTCTGGCTCTCCCTGGGTGAGGTGGCGTGGAACCATCGCTCATACCCGCTGCTATCTAGTGCTGGGCTGCCTTTTCGCAATTCGGGCATCCAACACCACAAGAATGGGCAACTACACCACTTCCAACACCCATGGGCGGGTACTGGGTCGCACTACTGGAGAATCGCTGACTCACCAATGTCAGTCGCCAGCAGGACTCGCGGCGGTGGTGACTCCGCCGTGAATCCTGCTTAAAACGGAGAGGGAGGGATTCGAACCCTCGACAAGAGTTGCCTCCTGTAACTCCTTAGCAGGGAGCCGCTTTCAACCACTCAGCCACCTCTCCAGGGGCTTGACGACTTTATCAGTGAGCCCTATCGCCTGGGGCCTCCCAGGCGGCTTGGGCAGCGGTGAGTCGTGGCAGGCGGTGCTTAAAGCCGCAGAGGATTTCCCAGGGGATGGTCTGGCAGCGATCGCTCCAGTCGGTAGGGGTGATTTGTTCGCTTCCCTCCTGGCCCAGCAGAGTCACCACCGACCCCACCTCCAGTCCCGGGCAGTCGGTTGCATCGAGCACCAGTTGGTCCATGGTGATGGCTCCCACTTGGGGCAGACGTTGGCCTGCAAACAGCACTTCCAGCTGGTTGGAGAGTTGGCGAGGCACGCCATCGGCGTAGCCAATGCCAACAACGGCAAGACGGCTGGGGCGGCTGGTGCGGAAGCGATGGCCGTAGCTCACCCCCACCCCGCTGCCCGCCTCCCGAATCAGGCTGACGCGGGCGTGCAGGGTCATCGCTCCCTGCAGGGGAGTGACAGAAGCCAGGTGGGCCGCTGGACTGTGACCATATAGCGCCAGGCCGACTCGCACTAGGTCGTAGTGCAGCCCTGGGCTGCGCAGGGTGCCGGCCGAGTTGGCCAGGTGGCGGATGCCAGCCGGCAGGCGCTGGTGCTCCAGGGCCTGCAGCACCGTCTCGAAAAGCCGCTGCTGTTGATCGGTGAGCCCGTCATCGGCGTCCGCTGATGCATCGGCACTGGCGAGATGGGAATAGAGACCGGCCAACTGCACGGCTTCCAGTTCCGTGATCGCGGCCACGAGTCTGGGCCCCTCCTGCCAATCGGCCCCGAGCCGAGCCATGCCAGTGTCGAGCTTGAGCTGCAGGGCCATCGGGCGGCCTTGGCCGCTGGCGAGGTTTTGGCAGAGCAGGGCTTCGCGCATGCCGCTGATAGTCGGCATTAGCTGCCAGTGCAGACAGCTGCGCAGCTCCTCTACCTGGGTGAGGTTGCCGAGCACCAGGATTGGTGCTTCGATGCCGGCCCTGCGTAGCTCGATGCCTTCGCTCAGGGTCGCGACACCGCACTGACTAGCTCCACCAGCGAGGGCGGCCCTGGCCACGGGGATCGATCCATGGCCATAGCCGTCGGCCTTGACCACAGCCATCAGCTCGGTGCCATTGCCTATGCAGCGTTTCAGGCTGCGGGCGTTGGCACTTATGGCGCCGGTATTCACCTCTACCCAGGCCCGTTGCCGAGCCAGGCTGGCCTCATGGGCCTGGGCACTCCAACTGGTCTCGGTCGCCTGGGTCACGGATTACAGCGAAGATTGCCACTAGCATGCCTCCGATCACGGGTGCTGGCATGGGCCATGTTCTCGTTCTAAACGCGTCTTACGAGCCCCTCAACATCACCACCTGGCGTCGTGCGGTGGTGATGGTGCTGAAGGGGAAGGCGGAGGGGCTTGAGCATGACCCGGTGCGCAGGATTCGCGAGGACACCCTGCTCCCCACCGTGATCCGCCTGCGTCATTTCGTGCGGGTGCCCTACAAGCCGTTGCCCCTGACCCGCCGCAACCTGTTTCACCGCGATGGCCATCGCTGCCAGTACTGCGGGGCCAGCGCTCAGCAGCTCTCTGTCGACCATGTGGTGCCCCGCAGCCGCGGTGGCCTCGATACCTGGGAAAACGTCACCACAGCCTGTCTGTCCTGCAATGTCCGCAAGGGCAACCGCACGCCGCGGGAGGCCGCGATGCCCCTGCTGCGTCCACCTCATCGGCCCCTGGGCAGCTTTAGCTTTGAAGCCAGTCGCCAGATTTCGGCAGGGCAGCATGGCGAGTGGGCCAAATATGTAATTGGGGCTTGAGAGCGCTCAGCTGGCTACCTGTTGGGCCAGCTCCTCGAGCTGGCGGCTCTGATCGGCGGCGATTGAGGCACTGATCAGGTCGTGGAGCTGGCCGTTGAGCACCGGCTCAAGCGCGAAGTTGCGGCCTAGGCGGTGGTCGGTGGTGCGGCTGTCTTTGAAGTTGTAGGTGCGGATTTTCTCGCTGCGGTCGCCGCTGCCTACTTGGGCCAGCCTGGTGGAGCGCTGCTGGGCGTTGGCTTCTGCCAGCTGGCGCTCATAGAGCTTTGCCCGCAGGATTTCCATGGCGCGCTCGCGGTTCTGCAGCTGGGAGCGCTGCTGGGTGCAGAACACCCGAATGCCGGTGGGCTTGTGCAATAGGTCTACGGCCGTTTCGACTTTGTTGACGTTTTGGCCGCCGGCGCCACCGGAGCGGGCGGTACTGATTTCGATGTCGCCGGGGTCGATCTGAACCTCCACGGGATCAGCCTCCGGCATCACGGCGACCGTGGCGGTTGAGGTGTGCACCCGGCCCTGGGACTCGGTGGCCGGCACCCGTTGCACCCGATGCACGCCGGCCTCAAACTTCAGCTGGCTGAAAACCCCATCCCCCTTGATGGCGAGGATCAGTTCTTTGTAGCCCCCGAGCTCGGCTTCGGAGGCGCTCACCGGTTCCACCCGCCAGCCCACCCCTTGGGCGTAGCGCTCATACATGCGGGCTAGATCGCCGGCCCAGATCGCCGCTTCATCGCCACCGGCGCCGGCGCGGATCTCCAACATCACGCTGCGCTCATCGCGGGGGTCTCGGGGCAGCAGGGCCACCGTGAGCTTGTCGAGCAGGCTGGCCGTGGCATCCGCCAGGGTTGCCAGCTCCTCGTTGACCAGTTCCTCCATGGCGAGGTCGCCCCGATGTTCCTTCAGCAGGGCGCGAGCTTCTCGTTCTTCCTGCTGCAGTTTCTGCAGGCTCAGGTGGTCCTGCACCAAGGGCTCAAGGCGAGCCCTCTCGCGGGCGATGGCCTGCATCTGGCTGGGATTAGCCGCCACGGCTGGATCGGCCAGCTGGCGTTCCAGGGTCTCGAAGGTGCGGCGGGCCGTCTCCAGACGCTCATGCAGCAGGGAAGGATCCATCAGCGAGATAGGAGGAGCCCGCATGGGCACCAGACAACACAAAGCCGGGTGCCCGTAAGCACCCGGCTGGGGGGTTCAATCAGGCCTGCAGAGATCAGGCTTCGGCCACAGCGGGGGCCTCGGTCTCAACTTCGGTTGCAGCAGCTTCGGCCGTGGTCTCAACCTGGGGCTCCTGCTTGGCAGCGGCGTTGGAGAGTGAATCTGCTCCACCCATGCCGTACTTGCGCATAAAGCGGTCTACACGGCCCTCGGTGTCGAGGATCTTTTGGGTGCCTGTATAGAAGGGGTGGTTGCCACTCCACACATCGACGTGGAGTTCGGGGGAGGTGGAACCGGTGGTCATAACCACCTCTCCGTTGCAAATCACCTTGGCATCGGGATACCAGGTGGGATGAATTTCGGCCTTGGGCATGACGGGGAAGGGGCTGATGGCGGAGGGAAGAAATCAGCGCTTGGAGAACTGAGGCGCCTTACGAGCTTTCTTCAGGCCGTACTTGCGACGCTCCTTGGCGCGGGGGTCGCGGCTGAGGTGGCCTTCTGTTTTAAGGGGTTTGCGGTTGTCCGGTGACAATTCACACAGGGCACGAGCTGCACCCTGCTTGATGGCGTCGGCTTGGCCGGTAAGCCCACCACCACGCACATTGACTAGCAGGTCATAGTCAGTTGCAAGCCCGAGAGTCTGCAGTGGTGCCTTGACCGCTGCGAGATAGACGGGGTTGTAGTTGAGGTAGTTATCGCCAGGGCGACCGTTGATGGTTACGGTGCCGTTCCCGGGAACCACACGCACTCGGGCGACTGCCGTCTTACGACGACCCGTACCCCAATAGACGACTTTGTTAGTGCTCATTGGGCGGCAGTGGCGGGATCGAGGGCTAGGGCTTGGGGTTGTTGGGCAGCGTGGGGATGCTCAGTACCCTTGTAAACCTTCAGCTTGCGGAACAGCTGACGACCCAGGGCGTTGTGGGGAAGCATGCCTTTGATGGCTTTCTCCACGATCCGCTCAGGGATCCGGGCTTGGAGGTGGGCGAAGGTTTCGGTCTTCATGCCACCGGGCCGGCCGGAGTGGCGGCGGTAGATCTTCTGGGTCGACTTGTTACCGCTCACCTTCACCTTGTCGGCGTTGATGACGATGACAAAGTCGCCGGTGTCGAGGTGGGGTGTGTAGCAGGGCTTGTTCTTGCCGCGCAGCACTTGGGCCACTTCGCTCGCCAGGCGACCGAGGGTCTGATTCTCTGCGTCCACCAGATACCACTGGCGTTCGAGGGAATCAATGGAGGGCAGGGGGGTCTTGTTCATTTCGCCTGATCAGGCACCGGCAGGCCGGAAGTGGGGCAGGACAGCTGGTCGTTGGAAACCCAACGCCCGGTTTCAGTGACCTTACCGCCTGGCCGGCGCGCCCCCAAGAGGTAGCTGCGCTGAACTGACGAAAGGCTGGGCTGAACCAGGCTGGAGATCCGGAGAATCGGAAATCTCGAGCTGATACCGCGGTTGGCAATCATACCAGGCGGCTCGTGGGAATACTGGTTTGGGGTAGCCCACCCGCAGCAGGCAGAGGCCCTGCGGTGGTGCTGCCTCTTTCACTTCCACGCGTTGGCACTCGCGCCAGCGGCGCTCGAAGTCGGCGCCGCTGAGCCGCCCCTCGCCAACCGCCACGAGTTGGCTCAGCACCAGACGCACCATGCCGTACAGAAAACCGCTGGCTTGCAACTCGACGCTGATCAGGTCACCCTGGCGCTCCAAGCGCACCTCCTGAAGGGTGGTGCGGCCGTGGGCTCGGCGGCTGCCGGCTCGTTGAAAGGCAGAAAAGTCGTGTTCGCCCAGCATGGCCTCCAGGACCTGGCCCATGGCTTTTTCATCCAACCGGCGCTGATAGCGGTGCCAGCTCCAGGGGGCTAGGAACAGGTTGGGGGTGCGGGCGTTGTAGATCGTGTACCGGTACCGCCGGTAGCTAGCGCTGAAGCGGGCGTGCCAGCTGGGGTCGACCTCTACAGCCGCCAGGATGCGGATCGTGGCCGGTAGCCGACCATTGAGGGCCTTGGCCCAGCGCTCTGGTGGAATTGGCCCAGCAGCTTCGAAGTGTGCAACCTGGGCGGCAGCATGCACGCCCGTATCGGTGCGGCCAGCAGCCATGGTGCGATTGGGCCCCTGGGGGTCAAGCCCAGCTATCGCTTGCTCCAGGGTCTGCTGCACGCTGTGGGCATTGCGTTGCCGCTGCCAGCCGCAGTACGCGGAGCCGTCGTATTGCAGGCAAAGAGCGATGCGGCGCAGGGCGGGGGCGGGAGTCAGCACGGGCACCATGCAGCCATTAAAAAACCGCGGTGGGCTTACGCCACCGCGGCAGTTTGGAATCTCGCCAGACGGGGAGAGATTTAGACCAATTCGATGATGGCCATCTCGGCGTTATCGCCGCGGCGGGGAACGGTGCGGATGATGCGGGTGTAGCCACCTTGGCGCTCGCCATAGCGGTCTTGAGCTTTGTCAAACAGGGCATGAACCAACTGCTTGTCATAGATGTAACCGATGGCGCGGCGACGGGCAGACAGGCTGCCGTCCTTGGCCAGGCTGATCATGCGCTCAGCTTCATCGCGCAACGCCTTGGCACGGGCTTTGGTCGTGGTAACCCGACCTTCGCGGATCAGCTGGGTGGTGAGACCCCGCAGCATGGCTTTGCGTTGGTCGGCGGGGCGTCCCAGCATGGGGACTCGGCACTGGTGTCTCATAGGGCTGACTCAGGTGAGAAGGCTGTCGGTAAAGGGGCCGCCGATCAGGCGCTAGTGCGGCTCTGGGGCAGGGTGATGCCGATGCGCTCCAGCGCTTCGATCACCTCGTCGGCTGATTTGGAGCCGAAGTTTTTGATCTCCAGCAGATCTTCGTAGCTGAAGCCCATCAGGTCGGACACGGAGTTGACCTGGGCGCGCTTCAGGCAGTTGTAGGCCCGCACGGAGAGGTTGAGCTCTTCGAGAGGAATTTGGGCCTCGGCGGAGGGCTCGGGCTCAAGGCCGGGCTCTTCCACCATGGTCAAGCTGGCCAGGGGCTGGAACAGACCGATCAGCTGGTTGGCTGATTGGGCCATGGCGTCGTCTGGTGTGACGCTGCCATTGGTTTCGATCTCCAGGCGCAGTCTTTCGCGAGCGGATCCACCCTCACCAACGGCGGTTTCATCCACCGTGTAGTTGACCCGGCGCACGGGCTTGAACACAGCATCGATCTGAAGAAGGTCGATGGCGTTGGTGTCTTCGCTGTGGCGATTGACCGGCCGATAGCCAACACCACGCTCCACATGTACCTCCATTTCGAGGCTGTGGCCTTCAGCCACGGTGGCGATCAGGCGATCTGAATCGATTACCTGAACCTGGGAGGAGAACTGCAGATCCGCGGCGGTAACCGTCGCGGGGCCATTCACCACTAGGCGTCCGATCTCCAGCTCCCGGTTGCGGCTGCTAACGGAGATCTGCTTGCAGTTGAGCAGAATGTCGAGAACGTCTTCACGAACCCCGGGCACGGTGGCGTACTCGTGGTTGACTCCGGAAATGCGCACCGCGGTGATGGCACTGCCTTCGAGGCTGCCGATCAGGACGCGTCGCAGGGCATTGCCAAGCGTGGTGGCCTGGCCGCGATCGAGCGGGCCGATCAGGAAGGTGCCGGTCTGGGATCGGTCTTCCGCGACCTGGTGCTCAATGCGATCGATTTGGTAATGCAACACGGTCTGAAGGGTCGAAAGGTTGGAGAAAGCCCAGGGGGGCAGGAACGAAACGACAACTCAGACGCGACGGCGCTTGGAGCGACGGCAACCGTTGTGGGGAAGGGGAGTCACGTCGCGGATCAGGGTGATTTCAAGGCCGGCAACCTGCAGGGCTCGGATTGCGGTTTCGCGGCCTGAACCAGGACCCCTTACAAGGACTTCGATCTGGCGCATGCCCTGCTCGAGGGCGCGGCGTGCTGCTGCTTCAGCTGCGGTTTGGGCGGCAAAGGGTGTGCCTTTGCGGGCTCCTTTGAAGCCGCTAGCACCGGCGGAACTCCAGGAGATCACTTCTCCTGCGGTGTCAGTGATCGACACGATCGTGTTGTTGAAGGTGCTCTGAATGTGGGCAACGCCGTTGGGGACGTTGCGCTTCGTTTTCTTGGCGCCGGATTTTTTGGCTGGCTTTGCCATGGCGGAAAGGCCTGCTGGTGCAGGAGGTGATCAGGGGAACGTCGGTAGGCACCCTGGTGACGCCGGTCGCTTACGCAGTTGGCGGCAGGGTGGGAGCAGATGAAGGAAGGGGAAGCCTTACTTCTTCTTGCCGGCCACGGTTTTGCGAGCACCACGACGGGTGCGCGCATTGGTGCGTGTGCGCTGGCCGCGCACGGGCAGACCCATGCGATGGCGGCGACCGCGCACGCAGCCGATGTCTTGGAGGCGCTTGAGGGCCATGCCCTCTTGACGGCGCAGGTCGCCTTCGAGGGTGAAGGTTTCTGCAGCACCGCGCAACTTCTGTACGTCGGCGTCGCTGAGGTCTTTTACCCGGATGTCAGGGCTGACACCGGATTTGGCCAGAATCTTCTGGGCACGGGTAAGACCGATGCCATACACGTAGGTGAGGGCAATCTCGACGCGCTTTTCGCGTGGGATATCAACGCCGGCAATCCGAGCCACGTAGTAATTCGATGAGGGGGCAAGGGGCTCCGCCTGAGCGGAGCGGGGAAATGATGCACAGCTGGCCCCCGAAGGGGCGCTGGCTAGGGCTGGTCAGCCTTGGCGCTGCTTGTGCTTGGGATTGGTGCAGATCACCATCACCCGACCGTGGCGACGAATCACCCGGCATTTGTCGCACATTCTCTTGACCGAGGCACGAACCTTCATGGGAGTTGTGCTCTCCTAATTTGCAAACCGACAACCTACCACACGGGTCAACACCCTTCAGTGACTTAGCCGAGCAGGGCGGCGATCCGTTCGGCGATCGCATCGACGCTGCCATTGGCCTCAATGGCCTGCAGCAAGCCAAGCTGCTGATAGTGGTCAATAAGAGGTGCGGTCTGTTCCCGGTAGACCTCCAGCCGGTGGCGAATCACGCTTTCGTTGTCGTCAGAGCGCCCCCGGCTCAGGAGCCTTTGGATCAAGACGGCGTCGTCGAGCTCCATCAGCACCACCAGCTCGATCGGTTGTTGCAGCTCATCGAGCAACAGCCCCAGAGCCTCGGCTTGGGCGAGGTTGCGGGGAAAGCCATCCAGTAACCAGCCACCGCCGCCGCTGGCGGCCAGTGCTTCCAGCCGGCCACGCACAATCGCCAGCACCAGCGCATCGCTCACCAGCTCACCACGGGCCATTACGGCCTCGGCTTCCTTGCCCAGATCGCTGCCAGCAGCTACTTCCGCTCGCAGCAGGTCCCCCGTAGAGAGATGCAGCAGCTGGCGATCGGCGGCCAGTTGCTGGGCTTGGGTGCCCTTGCCAGCGCCGGGGGGGCCAAGGAAGAGGAGACGTTGCTTCATCGCTGAACTTGCGAGTTGGAGGAAAGGGTTGCTGCGAGGCCCGCAGGCAAGGGGCTGGTGCTCACTCGCGCACCATGCCCTCGTAGCGCTGGGAGATCACGTAGGTCTGCACTTGTTTGGCTGTGTCGATCGCAACGCCGACAAGAATCAGCAGGGAGGTGGCCCCCAGCCCCTGGAAGGTGCGCACCTGGGTGGCCCCTTCCACGGCTGAGGGAATGATCGCAACGGCGCCAAGGAACAAGCCGCCGAGCAGGGTGAGTCGGTTTTGCACGCCGCTCAGATAGCTGGCAGTGGCAGAGCCGGGCCGCACGCCAGGGATTGCCACCCCACTGCGTTTGAGGTTGGTGGCGATGTCCACCGGGTTTACGGTGAGTGAGGCGTAGAAGAAGCCGAAGCCGCAGATCAGGGCGAAGAACACCAAGGCGTACAGCCAGGGAGTGCTGCTGTTGGGGTTGAGATATCCCGCCAACTTGATCAGCCAAGGGTTGCGGGTGAGGTTGGCAATGGTGAGTGGCAGGAAAACCACGGCCGAGGCAAAAATGATCGGCATCACGCCGCCGGCGTTGAGCTTGAGCGGCAGATAGCTCTGGCGCGCCGCAAGCACCCCTGCCCCGCCCACTTGGCGCTTGGCGCTCACAATTGGGATGCGGCGGTTGCCTTCCTGCACAAAGATGATCCCCACGATCGTCAACAGGAAAACCAGCACCAGCACGACAATGCCGCCAACTGTGCTGCGGTCACCGCTCTGGGCCAGCTCGATCGTTGATCCCAGGGCCTTGGGCAGGGTGGCCACGATGTTGACGAAGATCACCAGCGAGGCGCCTTGACCGATGCCTCGCTCGGTGATCACCTCGCTGATCCACATCACCACCATCGAGCCTGTCACCAGGGCGAGGGCCGTTTGGATTACAAACACCGGCTCCGAAAGGCCCTCTGTGGCGTATTGCCGCAGGATCAGGGCAAAGACCAGGCTCTGCAGGATGCCCCAGCCCAGAGCTACGTAGCGGGTGATCTGGGCGATCTTGCGCCGGCCGGCCTCGCCCTCATTCTTCTGGAGGTCCTCCAGTTGGGGCAGGGCCGCGGTAAGCAGCTGAATAATGATCGAGGCGTTGATGAACGGCAGGATGCCCAGAGCGAAAACGCCGAGGGTGGACAGGCCGCCCCCGGTGAAGATGTCCAGGAACCCGATCAGCTGACCGCCCTGGGAGAGGAACTGCTGAAAGGCCACCCGGTCGATGCCTGGCATCGGGATGTAGATGCCCAGCCGGACCAGCAGCAGCAGGCCGAGGGTGGTTAGCACCCGGTCGCGCAGTCCCTTCGACTGGATCAGTTGGCTGAGGATTTCCCCGGCGCTTGGGTTGCGACCCCGGCTAACAAGCATGGCGGCGTGTGATGGACATGAAAAAACCGCCCATCAAGACCCTTGGCGTGCCCGGGGCTCGACTGGACGGCTCAGACCTTAGGGCGGAGGCCCGCAAGGCGATCAGATGACTTCGCAGCTGCCACCGGCAGCTTCGATCTTGGTGCGGGCGCTGGCAGTAAATGCGGCGGCCTGCACGGTGAGCTTGACGGAGAGCTCACCGTTGCCAAGCACCTTGAGGGGGTGCTTGGGGCTGGTCACGAGACCATCCTTCACCAGGGAATCGAGGCTGATGGTGCTGCCGGTTTTGCAGTCGGCGAGCTTGGCCACGTTGATGATCGTGAACTCTTTCTGGTTGACCAGCTCAAAGTGCTTGAGCTTGGGGATGCGGCGGTAGAGAGGCATTTGGCCACCCTCGAAGCCAGGACGGGTCGGCCGACCCGAACGGGACTTCTGGCCGCGCATGCCGAAACCGCAGCTGGCTCCCTGGCCTGCAGCAATGCCGCGACCCTTGCGGAGCTTGCGGCGCCGGGCGCCAGGGTTGGATTTGAGAGACTGGAGATTGAACGTCATGACGAGGCCTTAGGAGTAGATCTGCTCTAGGGAGATGCCCCGCTCCTTGGCGGTCTCCTTGTGCGTGCGAAGGCCGGCCAAAGCCTCCATCGCAGCGCGGGCGTTGTTGAGGGGGGTCTTGGATCCGAGGCGCTTGGCCAGCACATTTTTGATGCCGGCCAATTCGAGCACCGTGCGGATCGAGCCGCCCGCAATTACCCCGGTTCCCGGGGCTGCCGGGCGGATCAGCACGCTGGCGGCACCGTCGCGGCCGTTGCTGAGGGTAGGGATGGAGTTGTGACGGGTTAGGGGCACCTTGACCAGGTGCTTCTTGCCATCGGCTACGCCCTTACGGACGGCGCCGATCACGTCGCCGGCCTTGCCGACGCCCACACCTACTTGGCCCTTCTCGTTGCCAACGACAACGATGGCCCGGAAGCTCATCTTCTTGCCGCCTTTAACGGTTTTGGAAACGCGGCGGATTTGCACCACCCGCTCCTGCCATTCGGAGTCGCGCTCCTGGCCGCGACGGTTGTCGCGTCCGCGGCCGCCACCGCGACGGCTATCGCCGCCTCGGCCTTCAGCCCGACCACCGCGGCGATCCTGCTGGCCTTCGGCAGCAGCAGGTACATCCGAAGCGGCCGGGATGTCGTTGGACTGAACTTGATCGTTGGTTTCGGTCATGGTGAGAGCAGGGATCAGAACTGAAGGCCCGCTTCCCGGGCGGCGTCAGCCAGGGCCTTGACCCGGCCGTGGTACAGGTTGCCGCCTCGATCGAAGACCACCTGCTGGATGCCCTGGGCGAGCGCCCGTTTGGCTACCAGCTCGCCTACCGCCACGGAGGCATCACAGGTAGAGCTGGCGTCGAGGTTGGTGCGCAGGTCCTTGTCGAGGGTCGAAGCCGCACAGATGGTGTTCTGGGCGTCGTCGTCGATGACCTGGGCGTAGATGTGGTTGTTGGAGCGGAACACGGCCAACCGGGGACGGGAGGACGTGCCAGTGAGCTGACGACGCAGGCGGCGGTGACGCTTCTGGGTCTGCTGTTTGCGGGAGATGGATGACATTGCGATACAGGGTAACGACGCTCAGGCAGACCTCATTTCTTACCGGTCTTACCGGCCTTGCGCAGGATGCGCTCACCCTCGTACTTGATGCCCTTGCCCTTGTAAGGCTCAGGCGGACGAATGGCACGCACCTTGGCAGCTTCGTTGCCCACCAATTCCTTGTTGGCACCGGAGACAAACACGGTGGTGTTTCCCTCTACGGCGAAGGTGACGCCCTCGGGGGGCACCATCTCCACCTGGTGGCTGTAGCCAGCTGAGACCACAAGCTTTGTGCCTTGGACGGCGGCGCGATAGCCAACGCCAATAATTTCCAGCTTGCGGGTGTATCCCTGGCTGACGCCTTCCACCATGTTGGCGACAAGCGTGCGGCAGAGACCGTGGCGCTCGCGGGAGCGACGGGTTTCGCTGCTGGGGCTCACCACCAGGGTGTTGCCGTCCTGGGAGATCTGCACCCCTTCGGGCAGGGTGCGGCTGAGTTCGCCCTTAGGACCCTTCACGGTGACTGCCAAGCCATTGAGGCTGACACTCACCTTGTCGGGGAGGGGAATCGGCGCTTTACCAATACGAGACATGGATCAATCTCCCAGATTCAGTAGACGTAGCAGAGCACTTCGCCACCGACGCCCTGCTTACGGGCATCGCGGTCGCTCATCACCCCTTTCGACGTAGAGATGATGGCAACTCCCAGGCCGCCCAAAACTTTGGGCAACTGGCGATTGTTCTTGTAAATGCGCAGGCCTGGCTTGCTGACTCGCTGGACAGAGCGAATCGTGGGCTGGCGATGCTTGCCGCTGTACTTGAGCTCAAGCACCAAGTGCTTCGTGACGCCCTCACCTTCTTCGGTGATTGCGGCGATGAAGCCTTCCTGCTGCAGCACATTGGCGACGTTACGCACCAGTCGGGATGCAGGAATCTTGGTGGTCTCGTGGCGCTTCTCACTCGCATTGCGAATGCGGGTGAGCATGTCTGAAATTGGGTCGTGATTGGCCATGGTCGGGTCCGAAGAGGGCTCAGTTGCTGCGGAACGGCATTCCCATCTCGCGGAGGAGGGCCCGGCCCTCTTCGTCGTTACGGGCGTTGGTCACAATCGTGACGTCCATCCCCCGGATCGCATCGATTTTGTCGAAGGAGATCTCAGGGAAAATGATTTGTTCGCGGATCCCCAGGGTGTAATTCCCCCGGCCGTCAAAGCTCTTAGGGCTCACACCGCGGAAGTCGCGGATGCGAGGCAGAGCAAGATTGATTAGGCGCTCCAGGAAGGCATACATCCGCTCACCACGCAGGGTGACGGCGACACCGATTGGCATCCCCTGGCGAATTTTGAAGCCGGCGATTGCTTTTTTGGCTCGAGTCACCACCACTTTTTGGCCAGTGATTGTGGCCAGTTCAGTGATAGAGGCCTCGAGGGCTTTGGCATTCTGTGCCGCTTCGCCGAGGCCCCTGTTGATGGTGACTTTCACCACCTTGGGAACTTCGTGAATATTGGAGAGATTCAGGTCCTTTAGGAGTTTGGGCTGAATCGACTCCCGGTAGCGCTTTTTCAGTGACATGACGGGGAGAGGGGGGTGCGCTTCTGGTCTGGGTCAGAAGGCTGACAGGGACTGGAGTTGAAGTTGGCGGGGCATGTGCGAGTGATCGCGGGGCACGCCTCTGGAGCTCAATCGAGGATTTCTCCTGTCTTCTTGAGGCGACGCTTTTTAGTGCCGTCTTTCTCCACCACGATTTCGACGCGGCTTGCCACCTGTTTTGAGCTGGAGTAGAGCATCACATTCGAGGCATGCACAGAGGCTTCCTCGGTGACGATGCGACCACTCTCGCCTTCCTGGGTGGGTTTGACGTGGCGGGTACGCAGGTTGATTCCCTGCACTACGACCCGATTTTCATAGGGAAGGGTGCGTAGCACCTCTCCGGTTTTGCCCTTGTCCTTGCCGGAGATCAGCTGGACGGTGTCACCCTTTTTGACGCGCATCTTGATGCGCTCAGCGGGTTTTGCCTTGGGAGTTGCGGTCGCCATTTCAGATGACCTCCGGAGCGAGGGAAACGATCTTGGTGAAGTTGCGCTCGCGCAGTTCACGGGCAACCGGGCCGAAGACTCGGGTTCCCTTGGGGTTGTTGTCGTTACCCAAGATCACGGCTGCGTTGTCGTCAAACCGGATTGAATTGCCGGTGTCACGGCGCAGGGTGGCTTTGGTGCGCACCACTACCGCTTTGACCACATCCGATTTTTTGACACCCATGTTGGGCATGGCATCCTTGACGGCTGCCACGATCACGTCGCCCACGTGGGCGTAGCGACGGTTGGTGCCGAGCACCCGGATGCATTGGATGCGCTTGGCGCCGCTGTTATCAGCGACGTTTAAATAGGTTTCTTGTTGGATCATTAGGAGTTCTCCTCAACCGGCGGTGCTTTTGGTGAGAACTTCGGCCACGGTCCAGCGCTTGGTGCGACTGAGCGGCCGGGTCTCTGTGATGCGAACCCGGTCACCCACTTTGCAGCTGTTCGCTTCATCGTGGGCTTTGTATCTGGTGGTGCGGCTGACCGTCTTTTGATAGATGGGATGGGGGAAGCGGTTTTCCACCGCCACCACCACCGTTTTGTCCATCTTGTCGCTGACGACGGTGCCGACCCTTTCCTTGAGTGCCATGGGGATCGAGGGGGTATCAGGAGGCTGAAGCAGCCGTGGCGGCGGAGCGTTGCTGCTCCTGCTGCACCGTCATCAGGTGGGCCAGCTTGATGCGAGCCTCCTTGAAGCGGTGAGTAGTTTCCAGCCGGCGGGTGGCTTGCTGGAAGCGCAACTCAAACAGTTCACGCCTGGTGGCATTGACCTGTTCGTTGATCTGGTCACCGGTGAGCTTGCGCACATCGGCGATGTTGGGTTTTGCCATCGGTCAGGCCTCCACTGGGGCTGCGGTTTCCTGATCCGCCAGGCTCAGGAATTTGGTCTTGAGGGGAAGCTTGAACTGCGCCAGGCGCATGGCTTCCTTGGCGATCTCGGGGGTGATTTCAGGACCACCCATTTCAAACAGAATGCGCCCCGGTTTGATTACGGCCACCCAGAATTCCGGGTTGCCCTTACCGGAACCCATACGGGTTTCGGCGGCGCGCATGGTGACTGGTTTGTCAGGGAAGATCCGGATCCAGATCTTGCCGCCGCGTTTGACGTGGCGGGTCATGGCTCGGCGGCTGGCTTCAATCTGGCGGGAGGTGATCCAGCCACATTCCTGGGCCTGCAGTGCAAACTCCCCGAAGGCAATCGTGTTGCCCCGGGTAGCGACACCGCGCATGCGGCCTCGCTGTTGTTTGCGGAATTTGACGCGTCTTGGACTCAGCATGGTTCAGGGCTCCGGATCACTCTTTGTTAGAGCGGTCTTCAAACTGTTGCGGCTGCCGGCTGGTCCGGCGGCGGGGCGCAGCACCAACGGGCAACTGCTCTTTCTGGCCAGGTAGCACCTCGCCTTTGAAAATCCACACCTTGATACCCAGCACTCCGTAGGTGGTGCTGGCCAGCTTGGTTGCGTAGTCGATGTCGGCACGCAGGGTGTGCAGGGGCACGCGACCTTCCCGGGTCCATTCGGTCCGGGCGATCTCGGCGCCGTTGAGTCGGCCAGCCACCATGATTTTCAGGCCGAGCACGCCAGCCCGCTGGGCCCGTTGCACGGCCATGCGGATGACGCGGCGGAAGGCAACGCGCTTCTCCAGTTGCTGGGCGATGTATTCAGCCAGCAAGAACGAGTCGGCATCGACCCGCTCTACCTCCACCACGTTGATGCGCACCTGACGGTTGGCATCACCGAGGGTTTTCTGAATGCCGGTACGTAGCTCCTCGATGCCGCTGCCCTGACGGCCAACAAGCACGCCGGGACGGGCGGTCTTGAGTTCAACTTCTAGTTGATCTGCCTTACGGGCAATAAGCACGTCGCTGATGCCTGCGGCGCCGTACTTCTTATGGACGAACTTGCGAATGCGGTCGTCTTCCTGAAGCAGGATTGGATAGGTCTTACTTGGGGCGTACCAACGCGAGCGGTGATCCTGGGTAATCCCCAGGCGCAGGCCGGTTGGATGGATCTTGTGTCCCATCTTTCGGTGTCCTCGGGGGTTAGGTGGAAGGAGCCACAGCAATGCTGATGTGGCAGGTTTGTTTTTTGATCGCGTAGGCACGACCCTGGGCGCGTGGGCGGAAGCGCTTCAGGCAGGGACCCATGTCGGCGATCGCTGAAGCGATTACCAATGTCGAGGGGTCCAGGCCGAGATTGTTCTCGGCGTTAGCCACAGCCGAGCGCAACACCTTGGTGATTGGGCCGGTTGAGCGGTAAGGCATGAACTCGAGCATGATCAGGGCCTCGCGATAGCTGCGGCCACGGATCTGGTCGAGAACTCTTCGCACCTTGGATACGGAACCGCGGATGAAGCGGCCGTGGGCGAGAGCCTGGTTGGAAGGTGTGTTTGCCATAGCGTCAGCGGCCTCCTTTCTTATCCTTGATGTGGCCCCGGAAGGTGCGGGTGGGGGCAAATTCCCCGAGTTTGTGGCCCACCATCTGTTCCGTCACGTAGACGGGAACATGGGATTTGCCGTTGTGAACGGCAATGGTGTGGCCGATCATCATCGGCAGGATGGTGGAAGCACGTGACCAGGTTTTGATCACGGACTTGTCATCTGCGCCGTTTTGCTTTTCAACCTTGCGAAGCAGGCTGTCGGCAACAAACGGTCCTTTTTTGAGCGAACGTCCCATGGTTGATTAAGCGAACAGCAAAGCGGTGTTGATCATCAGGAATCGCGTCCGCCACGGCTCCGTTTGGAGGTACGGCGACGTTTCCGGAGCACAAACCGATTGCTGGGTTTGTTCCGCTTACGGGTTTTGTAGCCAAGGGCAGGCTTGCCCCAGGGGGTGACCGGACCAGAGCGTCCGATCGGGGCACGGCCCTCACCACCACCGTGAGGGTGGTCGCAGGGGTTCATCACCGATCCACGCACTTCAGGCCGGCGACCAAGCCAGCGCTTGCGACCAGCCTTGCCCAGGCTGGTGTTGCGCACTTCGGAGTTGCCAACTTCACCAAGGGTGGCGTAGCACTCGCGGCGCACAAGGCGCACCTCGGTGGAAGGCAGCTTCAGGGCTACGTAGTCGCCCTCTTTGGCAACCACTTGGGCACTGGCACCAGCCGTGCGGACCATCTGGCCGCCCCGACCGGCATAGAGCTCCACGTTGTGAACGCTGGAGCCGAGGGGGATGGCAGAAAGAGGCAGGGCATTCCCCGTTTCAATCGGCGACTCGGGTCCGGAGATCACCTGCTGTCCGATCTCAATGCCAGCCGGAGCAAGGATGTAGCGCTTCTCGCCATCGGCGTAGAAGAGCAGCGCTAGGCGGGCGTTGCGGTGCGGGTCGTAGTGGATGGCCGCCACTTTGGCGACGACTCCCAGCTTGTCGCGGCGGAAATCGACGATGCGGTAGAGGCGCTTGTGACCACCGCCGCGGTGGCGGCAGGTGATCACGCCACGGTTGTTGCGGCCTTTGCGGCGGTGTTTGGCGACCACCAAGCCTCGCTCCCGTTCGCGGCCAGTTACTTCGGAGAAGTCACTGGCGACACGGGTACGGGTGCCGGGGGTGATGGGTCGGTATTTACGGATAGCCATTTCTTTTCAGACCCCTCAGGACTCAGGGAACAGCTGGATGGCATTGCCTTCGGCGAGGCGCACCACTGCTTTCTTCACTTGGGCACGTTTGCCGGCGAAGCGGCCCACCCGCCTGGAGCGGCGAGGGGGGTTCATGGTGCTGATGCCGATGACTTTGACGTCGAACAGCTGTTCAACGGCAGCCTTGATGTCGGGTTTTGCAGCCCGATGGTCCACCTCAAAGGTGTACTGGTTCTGCTCGAGGGCCCGGGTGGCCTTCTCGGTGATCAGCGGCCGACGGATCACATCCGCAAGCCGGCTCGAAAAACGTTCAGCCATCGCCGTAGACCTCCTGAATCTTCGCGAGTGCTTCCTCGCTCACCACCAACTTGTTGGCGTGGAGCAAATCAAACACGTTGAGCTGATCCGCAGCGATCAGCTTGACCTTCTCGAGGTTGCGCACCGAGCGGCGCACGGCCTCGGAGGCTCCGTCGAGCACCACCAGCACCTTGGTGCCGGCTTCGATACCAAGCCGGCGGAGGCCGGCGGTGATTTCCTTGGTTTTGGGGGTATCGAGCCCAATGCCAAAGCCCTTGACCACGGTGATGTCGTTGATGCGACTCATCAACGCGGTGCGCAGGGCCAGGCGACGCTCCTTGCGGTTCATCGCCAGGGTGTAGCTGCGGGGCTTGGGACCAAACACCACGCCACCGCCGGGGCGGAGGGGGGTTCGAATCGAGCCTTGGCGGGCCCGACCCGTGCCCTTTTGCTTGTAGGGCTTGCGGCCGCCACCGGCTACTTCCGCGCGGGTAAGCGTGCTGGCCGTGCCCTGACGGGCGTTGGCCAGCTGACGGACCACGGCGCGATGCACCAAGTCTGTGGCAGAAGATTCCTTAGCGACTTTGAGTTCAAGGGCAGCCTTGCCGGCCTCCTTGCCTTGCCAGTCGCGAATTACACAATTAGCCATTGGTTTTCTCCTCAGTTCCCGGCTTTGGCGCCCACCCGGTTCGCCGGGCGGATGTTGAGCAGGGCGCCAGGCTTGCCGGGCACCGAACCCTTCACTACCAGCAAGTTGCGCTCAACATCCACTTTGAGGATGACGAGGCCGCGGGTGGTGATTTGTTTGCCGCCGTAGCGGCCCGCCATGCGCTTGCCTGGGTAGACGCGGCCCGGCGTGGTGCCAGCGCCGATCGAGCCAGGCTCCCGGTGGTTCTTGGAACCGTGGGTCATGGGGCCCCTGCTGAAGCCGTGCCGCTTTTGGAGGCCGGAGAAGCCACGGCCCATGGTGTCGCCGCTCACATCAACCTTTTGACCAGGCTCAAAGGCCGTCACGGAGATGGAGCCACCCAGCTCAAGGCCATCCACGCTGTCGACCCGATATTCCTTCAGGTGGCGCAGGACCTCATCACCAGATTTGGCTAGATGCCCCTTGGCTGGCTTGTTCACGAGCTTTTCGCGAATGTCGCCAAAGCCAAGCTGAACGGCGTTGTAGCCGTCGGTGCTGGTGCTTTTGAGTTGGGTGATGCGGCAAGGACCCGCCTCGATCAAGGTGACCGGGATGGACTTGCCCTCGTCGTTGAAGAACTGGGACATGCCCAATTTCTTCCCAAGAATGCCGATAGACATAGGAGGGGAAACAACGCCAGCTGGACCACCGGGCGCAGTGAGCAAGGGGCTCATGCACGACGGTGAAACTGAAGCGGTCAGGATTTTGCCTGGCTCGGCCGAGGGGCCGCTCTTCGCCGCGGAAGCACGGGCTTCCATCAACGGGTTGCGATTTCCAAGGGCTAGCGAGGCTGATCTGATTCGGATCAGCGCGGCTGGGACTTATCGGAACCGGACTGGACTCAACAGACGTGAGAGCGGTGCGTTCTGACAGTTTCCCGACGGGACCTGCAACCTTTTAAAGCTGCTGGAACCGTGCTGGCCGAGGACGATCACCACCACTGGTGATCGTGTGCCGTGATCTGGAGGCCCGGCTAGCGGTCGGGCACATATCAATGGCACAGTTGATGAACATACCCCACCACCTAACCCGTCCTGGGCTGTCAAAGTGGTGCCTAGCTAGCAATTACCCGTAATGCCCCTGCTGCTCTCCGGTCGCGGTTTCCGCCAGGACCTTGAGCGCGCTGGTGCTCTGGCCCTATTTGCTCCCCTTGAGGGTGGCGCAGAGACTCGCTTGATGCGCCGGATGCGGGCTGTTGGTTATCGGGCCCAGCTCACATCGGCGCGGGGCCTTGGTGACCCTGAGGCCTTTCTTCTGCAGTTGCACGGTGTGCGTCCGCCCCACCTTGGTCACCAGAGCGTGGGCAGGGGCGCAGCCGTGGGCGAGGTGCAGCGGGTGATGCCCCAATTGGGGGCTTTGCTCGAGGGCACGCAGCCGATCCTGCTGTGGTTGTTGGAGGGTCAGGTTCTTTCTCAGGCTGAGTTGGGCTCCTTGATTGCCCTCTGCCAGCGTGAGCCTCGCCTCAAGCTTGTGGTTGAGATGGGCGGTTCCCGTGAACTGCGCTGGCAGCCCCTTGAGCAGCTGCTTGACGCCTGAGGAGGCTCTCGCCTCAGGCCGCTGGGTCAAGTTGATCTGTGGGGCTAGCAACCAGGATCTGGCTGGGATCGAAGACCTCTGCGGCATTTTTTCTCTGGCCGGGGTGCACTGCATAGATGGCGCGGTAGATGCGGCTGTAGTGGCTGCGATCCGCCGCGGGATTGATTGGGCCGAATCCCGTGGCGCCAGTCGCCCCTGGCTGATGTTGAGCCTCAGCGATGGCGACGATCCCCATTTCCGTAAGGCTTGGTTCGACCCCGCCTGCTGCCCGCCGGCCTGCCCCCGCCCCTGTGAGCGGGTTTGTCCTGCCTTGGCCATCGGGTTTGCTGCTACTGGCGCTCCAGGAGTGTTGGCGGAGCGCTGCTATGGCTGTGGCCGCTGCCTGCCTGCTTGCCCCCACGGAATGATTGAGGAGCGGAGTCAGGTACTGGCAGGGGCGGATGTGCCTCCCCTGCTTGCGGAGTTGCGCCCTGATGCGGTGGAACTCCACACTCACCCCGGTCGCGGCGTGGCCTTTGCAGAGCGGGTTAGCCAGCTGCGGGCCAGTGGCGTGCAGCTGCAGCGGCTGGCGGTGAGTGCGGGTCTTGAGGGCACAGCCCAGTCGCCCGCTGCTTTGGTAGCGGAGCTATGGCAGCGCTTCAGCCTGCTGCGCGGCGCCGGCTTTCGTCCCCTCTGGCAGTTCGATGGCCGGCCGATGAGTGGTGATGTGGGGGCGGGTACGGCCCGAGCGGCCGTCAAGTTGGTTGCGGCCGTGCTCCCCCAGGCTCCCCCCGGCCCAGTGCAGCTGGCTGGGGGCACCAACGCTCACACGCTGCCGCAGTTGACGAGCTATCCCTTGCAGCATCGAATCGCTGGCGTCGCCTTTGGTGGCGTGGCTCGCCGGCTGTTGCAGCCCCTGCTATTGGAGGCCCAGGGGCGGGGACGCTCTTTGCTGGCCGATGCCGAGCTTTTCCCCCTTGCCCTGGGGCTGGCTCGGGAGCTTGTTAATCCCTGGCTAGAACGTACCTAGTGCCTTGCGATTCGGTGTCCAGCCCTGCTTTGATCGCCCCCCAGCGCGTCACCGACGACCTCGATCGCCTGCTGGCCCTGCTGCCTGAGGTGGTGCAGGCGGTCCTGGCGACTGCCGAGTCGCGTGAACAGTTGTTGGAGGTTGTGCTCGACCTGGGACGGGTGCCCGAGGCCCGTTATCCGGGTCAGGTAATCGCCCTGGGCAATCAGCCCCTGGAGCGCGCCGACCTGGCTGCAGTGGTGGAGCGACTCGGCAGCTTCGGCGGCGACAACCGTGCCGGCATTGAGCGCACCCTGCATCGCATCAGTGCGATCCGCAACCGCACCGGCACGATCGTGGGGCTCACCTGCCGGGTGGGCAGAGCAGTGTTTGGCACAGTGGCGATGGTGCGCGACCTGCTCGATGCAGGCGAGTCGCTGCTGTTGATGGGGCGCCCTGGTGTGGGCAAGACCACCGCCCTGCGCGAGATCGCCCGGGTGTTGGCCGACGACCTGGGCAAGCGGGTGGTGGTGATTGATACCAGCAATGAAATCGCCGGGGATGGCGACATTCCCCATCCCGCCATCGGCGGCGCCCGGCGCATGCAGGTAGCCCGGCCGGAGCTTCAGCACCAGGTGATGATCGAGGCTGTGGAAAACCACATGCCCGAGGTGATCGTTATTGACGAGATCGGCACCGAGCTGGAAGCCCAGGCGGCTCGCACCATTGCCGAGCGTGGCGTGATGCTCGTGGCCACGGCCCATGGTAATGCCATCGAAAACTTGATCAAAAACCCCACCCTCTCCGATTTGGTGGGTGGGATTCAGGCGGTGACGCTCGGCGATGAGGAGGCCCGCCGCCGCCGCACGCAGAAAACCGTGTTGGAGAGGGCTGCCGAGCCCACTTTTGCCATGGCGGTTGAGATGCACAGCCGCCATCGTTGGCATGTGCACAGGGATGTGGCCCGCACGGTTGACATGCTGCTGCGGGGCCAAGTGGGGCGTCCCGAGATCCGGGAGCTTGGCGCTGATGGGCAGCTGCAGCGGCAACAGGAGTCAGCGCCTGCCCTAGCCGCCAGGGAGGCGGTGGCGCCGCGGCCCCATGGGCGACAACGGCTGGCGGCCGCACCCCTGCCTGAGTTCGAGGATGCTGACGCGGCGTCAGAGCGCCCAGCGGTTGAAGCCGCTGCAGCGATGTTGCGGGTGTACGGAGCGGGCCTCAGCCTGGGGCCGTTGGAGCAGGTGGTGCGGGCCCGTCAGTTGCCCGTGGAGCTGGTGGGCAGTGTCGAGCTCGCTGACGCGGTACTCAGCCTGCGTCAACATCTCGGCCGTGATCCCCATGTGCGCCGTCAGGCGCAAGACCTGGGCCTGCCGATTTTGGTCCTTAAGTCGGCGGCCCCGCCCCAGCTGCAGCGCGCCCTAGAGCGGCTGCTCCAGCGTCATCGTGAGGGCCAGGCGCAAAAGGATCCAGGCGCAGTGGCTGCCTGCAGCGCCCAGGCCGATGACGTACTCGCCGGGCTCGAGGAATGCCGGCTGGCGGTTGAACAGGTGGTGTTGCCCCACGGCCAGCCCGTAGAGCTGCTGCCCCGCAGCGAGAGGGTGCGACTGATGCAGGCGGAATTGGCTGATCGCTACCGGCTACGCACCGCTGTGTTTGGTCGCGGTGTGGAGCAGCGACTGCGGCTATTTCCTGTCTGAGCTAGGAGCCGGTGGCTGCGGCGGTTGACGAAGGACCGGGCGCTATGGGTAACTATCTTGGTACCCGGAAATTCCGGTTGAGCCCATCCGTTAGGTTTGGCTCAAGCTCTTTCAGAGCGCCATTGGGTCGTCGCCAAGCGGTAAGGCAGCGGTTTTTGGTACCGCCATTCCTAGGTTCGAATCCTAGCGACCCAGTTTTGATCCATGTCTTTCGCTCCCCCTGCTGCGACTAGCTTTTGGGCTCGATCTGGCCCCTTGATCGTTTTTGATTTCGACGGGGTGCTGATGGACGGCATGCCCGAATACTGGTGGTCGGCCAGGGCGGCGGCCCTGCAGCTGGCTCCAGAGCTGGTGCTCCCTGAGCAGGCACCGGCAGGTTTCACGAGCTTGCGGCCCCTGATTCACAAGGGTTGGGAAATGGTGCTGATGGCAGCGGAGCTGGGCCGCCCGGCTCTCAATCTGGAGGAGTTGCT
Source organism: Cyanobium sp. L1E-Cus (assembly GCF_024345755.1). NCBI lineage: Bacteria > Bacillati > Cyanobacteriota > Cyanophyceae > Synechococcales > Prochlorococcaceae > Cyanobium > Cyanobium sp. L1E-Cus. The sequence goes on from NZ_JAGQBS010000008.1 coordinate 65,093, forward strand.
CGCCGATTACGACGGGGCCTTGCCTGCCGCTCTGGCCCGTTGGGGGTGGCAGCCGGAGCGGCTGCAGCGCCAGCTCGAGCAGGTCCGCAATGCCGCCATCGCTGAAGCGCCTGCTGCCTGGCTTTCCCGCCACAGGCTTTACTCGGGGGTGAAGGAGCGATTACAGCGCTTGGGGCAGGAAGGTGCCGACTGGGTGGTGCTCACCACCAAGGGCGCCGCTTTTGCGGCCAGGCTGTTGGCGGCTGCGGCTCTAGAGCCTTCCGCCCTTTATGGCCACGAGCACGGCAGCAAGCCCGAGGTGCTGCACCAGCTGCTGGATCAGGGGCGCCCGCTCTGGTTTGTCGAAGACCGACGCCCCACGCTGGCAACGGTGCGGGCCGATTACCGCTTGGCATCGGTTCGTTGTTTTTTGGTGAGTTGGGGGTATTTGCGCCCCCAGGACGCTGAGGCTTTGCCGGCTGACATTGGCTGGCTGACGCCGGAGCTATTTGCTGCCCCCCTGGCGCAATGGCCCCAGTGAGCTAGAGTACGCTCGTACTATAAGCAATTGATACGCCGGCCCGCTTTAGGGGCACTTGCTGCTTAGAGGCCGCAGGATGGCCGTCTTCGGGTTTGCCTGGAGGTCGTGCCTGCGGGTCATGCCGATTTACGGCTCGCCCCCCGCCCTGCTTTGCGTCTTTGCGGCCTGTTCCTTCGCATTTGATTGCTGTTATGCCCGCTACCCCTAACTCCTCCTCCAGCCCTTCCGTGCCCCCTGCTTCCCGCGCCTCAGCCAGTTCTGCTTCGGCTTCTGCCTCTTCTGCAGCTACCGCCTCTTCAGCTACTAATTCTGCGGCTACTGCCTCTTCAGCTAATAATTCGACTGCCGATAGCCGGGCAGCCGCCGAGCGCGACAAGGCCTTGGGGCTTGTCTTGAATCAGATCGAGCGCAATTTCGGCAAGGGTTCGATCATGCGCCTGGGGGATGCGTCCCGCATGCGGGTGGAAACCATCGGCACTGGGGCCCTCACCCTGGATCTGGCCTTGGGTGGGGGCTATCCCAAGGGCCGCGTAGTTGAGGTCTATGGGCCGGAGAGTTCCGGTAAGACCACCCTCACGCTGCATGCCATTGCTGAGGTGCAGAAGCGAGGTGGTGTGGCCGCTTTTGTGGATGCGGAGCATGCCCTCGACCCCGTCTATGCAGCGGCTCTTGGCGTTGACATTGAAAACCTGCTGGTTTCCCAACCGGATACCGGTGAGATGGCCTTGGAGATCGTCGACCAGCTGGTGCGTTCAGCGGCCGTGGACATCGTGGTGATCGACTCGGTGGCGGCCTTGACCCCCCGCGCTGAAATTGAAGGTGAAATGGGGGACCTGGCTGTGGGTGCCCAGGCTCGCCTAATGAGCCAGGCCATGCGCAAGATCACCGGCAACATCGGTAAATCCGGCTGCACCGTGATCTTCCTCAACCAGCTGCGCCAGAAGATCGGTGTCACCTACGGCAATCCGGAAACCACCACCGGTGGTAACGCCCTCAAGTTTTATGCATCGGTGCGCTTGGACATTCGCCGGATTCAGACCCTCAAGCGGGGCACCGAGGAGTACGGCATCCGCGCCAAGGTGAAGGTGGCAAAAAACAAAGTCGCCCCGCCTTTCCGGATCGCCGAATTCGACATCCTGTTTGGCCGTGGCATCAGCACCCTGGGCTGTTTGCTCGACCTGGCCGAGGAGACCGGTGTGGTGATCCGCAAAGGCGCCTGGTATAGCTACGAGGGCGACAACATTGGTCAGGGCCGGGACAACACGATCACCTGGTTGGAGCAAAACCCAGCCCAGGCTGAGGTGATTGAGCAACTCACTCGGCAAAAGCTGAAGGAGGGCTCAGAGGTCACCGCCAATTCCATGAAGCCCCTCGCCGCGGCTGCTAAGGCGGCTGTTGCAGCATCAGGGCTCGCTGAAGCGGGCGATGGCCTCGAAGAGTTGCTGGTGGCCAGCTGAGCGGCTTCTTGCCCCAGCTCAAGGGAGCGTGAATGCTCCCTTGAGCTGGTTGGGATTAGGTAGGTTGGCTGGGGATTGAGCTCGCGGTCCTTTGGCTGCCACGGGGCTTTGGAGCACCTGGGCGACTCGCTGTAGCTCCTGGATGGCTTCGGCTCCTTCCAGCTTCACCAGTTCGTGGCCATCGCGGGATTCCACCCAGCTGATGCCGAAATCGGAAACTAAAAACCGCACCATGTGGTTCGCGTCGAGGTTGGCGACGAAGGAGGCTCCGTGACCATCCCGGCCATCACCGCAGACGTAGCAGGTGGCAGCAATGTCTCGGTCTTGAAGGCTTTTGGCGAGAGCCTGAAGACTCATCACCAGGTCGTGAACCACAGATCTGTACTGCTCGGCTAAGCGTGGGAACACGACGACCCGACGGATTCAAAAGATCCTAATCTTTTCTTCAGGATTTGGTGGGTCAGCCGTCGGACAGGTTCCACCAGCCGGCTGCGGGGCCGACAAAACGCACCGTCAGCCAGAACAGCACCAGGGCGCCGATGCCTATCCAGGCCCCTTTGGTGGTGAGGGTGACGAAGCGATCAGCCTGGTTGCGAGTCAGGGGCAGCCAGGCTGCGACGCGTGGCGAGGTGTCAATTTCTTTTGGCCGTTTTGGCTTAACCAGCTTGGGTGGCAGACCCTGAATGCTGCGACGCTTGGCTTCCCCCATGGCCTCCACTACTTAGATGGTGAAGTCAGGATCCCACGTCAGTGAGGCAGTAGGCGGGTGAGGTTGATCCAGGGTTCTAGGGCCGCAAGCACCTGGCGGCCCCAGCTCCGCCCCCGCAGTCGCCCATCCAGTACGGCCAGCCGGCCAGCGCCCTCGCGCCTAAGCCCCGCTACACCGAGCTGCAAACGGGTGAGGGCGTCTGGCAACAGGCCCTCTCGGAACCAATCGCGACCCTCCCGCCGCAGGGCCATTACTCGCGCAGCGGTGAGTGGATCTTCGAGGCTGGCGATCGGCAGCAGGGCGATCACGATCTGGCTTGGCAGCGGCAGCCGGGCCTGCTGCTCGAGCCACCAGCACCAGCGGGCACAAATCACCCCATTGCCTTCGGGCGCGGTGCTCTCGTGCACTACTCGACTGCCGAATTCCGCCGCCAGCCCACTGGTCAGTCCTAATCGCAGGGCGTCGTCATCGATCAGCACGACCGTTAGCCCAGCTTGGCCAAGGATCAGGCGCCGGCTTTGCTCGAGCAGGTGCTGTCCGTAGTTCGGGCTATTCGGCAGCGGTTGGCGCAGCGGCGCAAATAGGGGCAGGGGGTCGGCAAGGGGCGCATCGCCGAGATTCAGCTCCACAACCGGCTTCAGCCCCAATTCACTCCCAGGCGCAAGTTGGCCCAGCAGCACCGCACCCCGCCGCTCCAGCAGGCCGCGCAGCACCGCCAAGGGCTCGAGGGGGTGGCGGTGCAGTTGCCATTGCAGCAGTTGGGGATTCAGCTCGGCCCAGCTGGTCCAGCCGTCGCCCTTGGCGGCCAGCCAGTCGGGCCATGGCGCGGGTAGGGGGCTTAGCAGCTGCAGTAGGTGGCGCAGGGGGGCTTCGTCGTCTGGGGCCAGGGCCACCAGCTGGTTGGGACGGTGGGGGGCGCTGAGCACCCGGCGATTGAGCCGTTGGTGCAGGCTCAGCAGGCTGGACTCGGCCGCGGGCTGGGCCCGCCGCAGTTGGTCCCAGTGCTGGGGCGTGACCACCACCTCCAGGGCTTGGCGCAGCAGGGTGTCGAGCTGTTCCGCTTCCGGAATCACCAGTTGGCGCTCCCCCAGCCAGCCCTTTTGCCAGGCCGCCACCAGCTGTTGATGGTTAAGCAACCAGACGCGGGCATCTTCTGGTGCTCGGTCGCCCTCGAAGCAGGGCAGGGCCATGCTTGGTTCGGCCTTTGCCAGCCTGGGCAACTCCACCTGTAGAAGGCGTTGGCGTTGGGCCTCGCCTACCACTATTGCCAGGGGGCACTCGCTCAGGGCCAGGGGTACCAGCAGGCTGATCCACCAGCTGGGTTCGCTGCCTGGTGCCAATCGCACCAGGGTGTGGTCGCTGCGGCGCAGGCTGCGGGCCACCAAGCGGCTGAGGCTGAGGTGGTGGGGCCAGGGAGCACTGCCCTCCTGGCGCAATAGGTCTTTGAGTTGCTGATGGGCGCGGGCTTCGAGCATTCCCAGCCAACCAACAGATCAAAAGCGTAGGAAGCTGGCGGGATGGCTCCTGCGCCCCGATGACTTCCGATTCCTTGCCCAGCCCCCAGGCTCGTGGTCACAGCACTGCCAATCCGTGGCGGCAGGGGCCCGTGGGGATTGTGGGCTTGGGATTGATTGGCGGCTCCCTGGGGCTGGATCTGCAGCACCAAGGCGTGGAGGTGCGTGCCTTAGTGCACCGTGAGGCCACCGCCGAGCGAGCCCGGCAGCGGCTCCTGGCTACCGAGGTGGGCACCAACCCCGCCGTGCTGGCCGGCTGCAGCCTGGTGGTGCTGGCCCTGCCCTTAGACCGGCTGCTGGAGCCGCCGCAAGAGTTGGTGGCGGCGTTGCCACCGCAAGCGGTGATTACCGATGTGGGTTCGGTGAAGGCGCCGGTGCTGGAGCTCTGGCAGGGCCTGCATCCCCGTTTTGTCGCCAGTCATCCGATGGCCGGTACGGCCGAGGCGGGCGTGGAGGCGGGGCAGCAGGGGTTGTTTCACGGGCGCCCTTGGGTGGCCACGCCCGCTGCCGCCACCGATCCGCAGGCGCTGGCGGATGTGCGGGCCCTGGCGCAGCTGCTGGGTGCCCAGTGGCTTACCTGCGCTGCTGCCGCCCACGATCAAGCCGTGGCCCTGATCTCTCACCTGCCGGTGCTGGTGAGTGCGGCCCTGCTGCAGACGGCAGATCGGGCCAGCGCCGCGGGCTCCGGGGATCTAGCCGTCCTAGTGCGTGCCCTGGCCTCCAGTGGCTTTGCCGACACCACCCGCGTGGGCGGCGGCAACCCGGAGCTGGGCAGCCTGATGGCCCGCTGCAACCGCGAGGCGCTGCTGCTCGCCATAGCCAGCTACCGCACCCAGCTGGAAGCCCTGGAGCAGCAGGTGAGCCAGGGGGATTGGCAGGGCTTGCGGCAGGAGCTCGATCGCAGCCAGGAGTTGCGGCCGCAGTTTCTCTGATCTCCCTGACATGGCTAGGTGCTCAGTCCGCTGAGGCTCAGCGTCTGGCCCCGCTCTGCCAGTAGCTGGCGGCAGGCCATTAGGGCTGAGAGGCCCACGGCGGCCGTGCCCTCGCCGGGGTGGATCGAATCACCGCACAGCCACAGGCCCGGTAGGGGGGGGCGGCTGGCCAGGCCGAAGGGCCCGAAGCGGCTGGGGTGTTGGCCCAGGCCGCCCACAAAGCCAAAGGGCCGACTGGTCCAGCGCGCAAAGCCGCGCGGAGTGGCCAGCTCGCCGTGGCGCCACTGCTCCGGCGCCACCCCCAGCAGCTGCTGCAGGCCTCGCTGGATGCCAGCCTGCGCTGTGGCCTTGGTCTGGTCGTAGGCCGCAGGCTCCAGGGCAAACCAGGGCCGGGCCGGCTTGAACACACTGGCGATCACCGTGGCCTGACCCACCGGCGCCCGGCCATCGCCCTCGCGGCTCACCGACACAAACAGCGAGCCCGGCTCGGTCCAATCCATCTGCAGGTGGGCGGGGCACTCGGCCGGCAGCCGATCACGCGCTACGGCCCCATAGAACACCAGGGCGCCGGAAGGATCGCCCAGGTTTGCCAGCCGCTGCCGGTAGCCCGCAGGTAGCTGGGCGCCCAGCAGCTCTGGCAGGCTTTGCACCGGCAGCGCCAGCACCACATCGGCGGCCGCCATGGCGAAGGGCTCGCGCCGGGTGCCGGGCCCCAGCCGCTCGCCCCGCACCAGCCAGTGGCTGCCACTTCTTTCCAGGCCGTTTACCAGATGCCGCAGTCGCAGCTGGCCGCCGCCGGCAGCCAGGGCCTGCTCAAGCTGCTGGCTGAGCACCTGCATTGAGCCCTGCAGGTGCCAGAGCCCCAGCGGTGCCTGGCCCATGGCCAGCACGGTGGCGCCATAGAGGGCGGCGGTGCGCTCGGCGGGCTCCTGGGAGTAGAGGCGTAGCTGCAGATCGAGGAAGCGGCGCAGGCGCGGGTCGCCGCCGCAGCCCGTGAGCGCCAGCAGATCGGCCACCGTGGCGCCGGCCAGCAGGCCGCTGGCCAGGTTGACGGGGCGCAGGGCCGGCAGCAGCTGGCCCAGATCCCAGAGGGTGCGCGGTGGTAGCACCGGATCGCGGCCAGCGAAGGCCCAGTTGGCCTGGTGCAGGACGGCGCACAGTTGCCAGAAGCGGCCGCTGCCGGGAAACTGCTGCTCCCGCTCGGCGGCCCAGCGCTCCGGATCGCGCCAGATCCGCACCGGCGGCTGGCCATCGGCCAGATCCACCACGCAGGCCGGATCCAGGGGGGTGGCCTGCGGTAAGGGCAGAGCGAAGTGGGCCAGCAGGCGCTGGTGGCTGCCGCCCGGTTCCAGGCCTGCCACCTGGGTGGCGCCCACATCAAAGGTGTAGGGGCCGCGGCGGAAGGTGCCGGCGCAGCCGCCGCTCTGCTGGTGGGCTTCCAGCAGTTCCACCGTCAGGCCCTCCCGGGCCAGCAGGGCTGCGGCGGTGAGGCCGGCGATGCCGGCGCCCACCACCACCACATCGAGGCGCTTCTCCATCGCGCCATGCTGGCAACCAGGTGCGCGGGCGCGCGATGCAGGCTTGGGTAGAGCAGCAGCTCGGCTGCGCCGTGGTGGCCCAGACGCCGCTGGGGGGTGGTTGTATCCACCAGGCCTGGCGGCTGGAGTTGGCTGATGGTCGCAGCTTGTTTGCCAAGACCAACACGGCCGCAGCCCTGCCCATGTTTGAGGCGGAGCTAAGCGGCCTGCAGCAGTTGGCACAGCATGCGCCTGCCGCGCTGGTGATTCCAGAGCCCCTGGCATGGGGAGTGGCCGGCGATCTCGCCGTGCTGCTGCTCAGCTGGCTGCAGTTGGCAGGCTCACCTGGCGCCGCAGCTGAAAGTGGTTGGTTTCAATGCGGCCAGGGCTTGGCCCAGCTGCACCGCAGCAGTGCCGGCTCGGCACCAGCCCAGGGCTACGGCGCGGCGGCAGACAACTTCATTGGATCAGCCCCCCAGCCCAACGGCTGGCGCTCCGATTGGGGGGTGTTTTTTGCGGAGTGCCGCTTGGCGCCTCAGCTGGCTTGGGCCGCTAGGCGGGGAGAGCCGCTGCGGGGAGCACGGGAGCTGCTGGAGCTGGTGCCGCTACGGCTAAGCGGCCATCACTGTGAGCCGGTGCTTGTGCACGGGGATCTCTGGTGCGGCAATGCGGGCCTGCTGACCAATGGCTGCAGCACAATTTTCGACCCCGCTTGCTACTGGGGGGATCGGGAGGTGGATATGGCGATGGCCCAGCTATTCGGCGGATTTCCGAAAGCTTTTTTTAGCGGTTACGAAGATGTCTGGCCGCTGGAGCCTGGGGCCAAGGCTCGGGTCGCCCTCTACAACCTGTATCACCTTTTGAATCACGCCAATCTTTTTGGCGGCGGCTGGGGGCGCCAGGCTCAAGCCAGCATTGATCAGCTGCTACTTAATAGGGGCTGATTAGCCCAGATATTCCTTGCGGAGGTTCTGGACCTTGGATACCACGGCACCACGCTTTTCGCTGGTGGTGAGGTTGTGCCAACTCCACTGGCCGACAACCACCAAGCCCAGCAGCTCCAGCAGGCCAGGAACCACGGGCAGCAGGTTTATTGCGTCGAGCACTCCTTTGATCAGGATCTGAGCGACGATCACCGCCAGAATCACGCCGCTGGCTTTGCCGATCCGTCCCATCTGGCTCCAGTCCACCTGGTCCAGGGTGCCATTCACCTTGGCAAGAATTTCGCTGTAACGCTCACTGAAGCTGGCATCGGCGGCACCGGAGGTGGCGTCAGTCTCCACTTCAGTGGCAGTGCCCTGCTCAACCGCGTCGGTGGTGGTATCGCTCATGGACCGGTTGGGAGGCGAATGTTTGGAATGATTCATAAGGTATCGGCGTGTTCTCCCAAGCGCCAGAGCAAATCAGGGCAGATCTGCACCTGCTCACCGTTTTGCGCCCCGTTCTGGCCAGCGCAGAACCGGAGGAGGGTTGTGCCCTGCTGCTGGGCGAACGCTTGGACTTCGACTGGCAACTGCGCCTGGTCTGGCCGTGTTGCAACGTCTGGCCCCAGCCTCAGCAACGCTGCCAGCGCTTTGCGATTGATCCAAGGGAGCAGCTGCAGGCGCAGAAGTGGGGCAGGGCTCAGGGGCTGGAGCTGCTGGGCTCGGCCCACAGCCACCCCACTAGTGGGGCCGTGCCTTCTGGTACCGATCGCAGTCTCTGTGGGATATCCACTTTGATGGTGATCCTCGGGGCCCAAACCCTTGGCGGGGAGTTGGTTGCCTGGTGGCTGCCGGAAGCTCCGGCCGCGCCCCTGCGCCTGCCATGGAGAATGGTGTCCTGATTCAAGAAGCCATGCTTCCTCCCGACACCAGCGGCGTCCAGCTCAGCCCCGATGAGGTTGCTCGCTTTGCCCGGCACCTGATCCTGCCAGAGGTGGGTATGGAGGGGCAAAAGCGGCTCAAGGCAGCTTCTGTTCTGTGCGTGGGCACCGGTGGGCTGGGCTCGCCCCTGCTTCTTTATCTAGCGGCTGCCGGCGTAGGCCGGCTCGGCATCGTCGATTTCGATGTGGTCGACCACTCCAACCTCCAGCGCCAGGTGATCCATGGCACCAGCTGGGTTGGCAAGCCCAAGATTGAATCGGCCAAGGCCCGCATCCTGGAGATCAATCCCCACTGCCAGGTGGATCTCTACGAGACCGCCCTCACCAGCGAAAATGCCCTGGAGATCATTTCCGGCTACGACCTGGTCTGCGACGGCACTGATAACTTCCCCACCCGCTACCTGGTGAACGACGCCTGCGTGCTGCTGGGTAAGCCAAATGTCTACGGCTCGATCTTCCGCTTCGAGGGCCAGGCCACGGTGTTCAACCTCGATGCCGAGAGCCCGAACTACCGCGACCTGTTCCCCGAGCCGCCGCCGCCGGGCATGGTGCCCTCCTGCGCCGAGGGCGGAGTGGTGGGGGTGCTGCCCGGAATCATCGGCGTGATCCAGGCCACCGAGGCGGTGAAGATCATCACCGGCATCGGCACCACCCTCAGCGGCCGCCTGCTGCTGTTCGATGCCCTGGGCATGAAGTTCCGCGAGCTCAAGCTGCGGCCCAATCCCGAGCGCCCCGTGATCGACAAACTTATTAACTATCAAGAGTTTTGCGGCGTTGGCGGCACCGCACCTGGCCAGGAAGAATCCGGAGCTGTGGAGAGCATCAGCGTGGGCGAGCTCAAAACGCTGCTCGATGGTGACACCAGTGGCCTGGTGCTGATCGACGTGCGCAACCCCCCCGAGGCTGAGATCGCTGGGATTCCCGGCGCTGTTTTGATCCCTCTCGATCAGATCGAGAACGGCACGGCAGTGGAACGCATCCAGCAGCTGGCGGCGGGCAAAAGCCTCTACGTCCACTGCAAGCTGGGCGGCCGCAGTGCCAAGGCCCTGATCGCCCTGAAACGCCACGGCATCGAGGGCATCAACGTGGCCGGAGGCATTGACGCCTGGAGCCAGGAAGTTGATCCGAGTGTGATGCGCTACTGAGGCCTCTTCTCAGTAGCCCAGCCTCAGTAGCCCAGCCTCAGTAATCCACGCCGCGTTTTAGATCGACGCCGCGCTCGGCGTAATGCTTGTGGCACACCATCTCGGAGTGCACCGAAGCCAGGTCGAAATAGGCAGGGCGGTTTTTACAGCGGCCGGTGAGGATTACTTCCGTTTCAGCGGGTTTGCGCAGCAGGGTTTGCACGATCGGCTCCACCGGCAGCAGCTCCAGATCAACTGTGGGGTTGATTTCATCGAGGATCACTGTTTTGTAGAGGCCGCTGGAGATGGCGGCGCGGGCGATCTCCCAAGCACGCTCGGCTTCCACGTAGTCGATCGGCTGCTGCTGGCCGCGCCACACGATCGCGTCGCGCCCGGAGCGCAGGTGATCCACCAGGTGGGGATAGCTCTCGCGAAGTGCGGCGATGGCGGCATCTTCGGTATAGCCAGCGCCACCTTTGAGCCACTGCAGAATCAGCACCCGGTGGCTCTTGTCCTGGCTGATGCCACGGCCGATCGCCTGTAGCCCCTTGCCCAGGGCACTGGTGGATTTCCCCTTGCCTTCACCGGTGTAGATCTCGACGCCCTCAAGGCCACCCGGGCCCTGGTGGGCGCGCATTTCCGAGTGCAGGTCGGCCAGTTGCACCAGCTGGCGGGGCGCACCGCGACCTGTGCAGATCACCTCCATGCCGTCGGGTTTGGCCGCCAGGGTGCGGGCTACATCTTCGACATCAAGCAGGCCCAGATCAAGCACCGGGTTGAGCTCGTCGAGCACCACCACCGAGTAGAGGTCGCTGGCGATGGCCCCTTTGGCAATGTCCCAGCCCCGCTGGGCCTCCTGCCGGTCGAAGCGGGTGGCTTCCTCGGCGCTGAAAAAGTCTCCCCTGCCGGTGCGCACCTGGTCGATCAGATGGGGAAAGCCCTGTTGCAGGGCTTCGATGGCGGCGTCTTCGTCGTAGGCCCGGCCAGGCCCCTTGAGAAAGCGCAGCAGCAGCACCCGGGTGCGTTTTTGCTCGCAGATACCAAGGCCGATGGTGCGCAGAACCACCCCTAGGGCCGCCTGGCTTTTGCCCTTGCCATCGCCGTCATAGACGTGCAGCTGGCCATGGGCGCGCTCATCGCTGCCGGCCGCCGTACGGATGCCGATACCCCGGCCCGTTCCTCGTTGCGGCGTCTGGGTGCTGCTCATATTGCGATGCTACCGGCGTCATTGGGGTGGGGGTTGCCAAGATCTGGGCAGGAGTTTGGTGGCGATGCTGTTTTCCCCGTTGGAGCTGTTGCCGCCGCCGCTGGAGCTGGCGCTGGCTTCGCTGCGTCAGCAGTTGGCGTGCCTAGATCGGCTGGTGCTGGCCTATTCCGGTGGCGTTGATAGTTCCCTAGTAGCTGCCCTCGCCGTAGAGCAACGCGGTGAGGCGGCTTTGGCGATTACGGGTGTGTCGCCGGCCCTAGCCCCCCACCTGCGGGCGGAGGCGGCGGAGCAGGCTCGTTGGCTGCGGATCACCCACCGGGAGATCGCTACGGCGGAGCTGGCAGATCCTGCCTACGCCAGTAATCCTGACCAGCGCTGCTACGCCTGCAAGCGGGAGCTGCACCGGCTGCTGGCGCCGATCGCGGCCGCGGCGGCAGGGGCGACCGTGCTCGATGGCGTCAATGCCGAGGATCTAGATGATCATCGGCCCGGCATTCGGGCCGCAAAGGAATTCGGAGTGCGTTCGCCCCTGGCCGAGGTGGGCCTTAACAAGGCCGGCGTACGCCAAATTTCTCGGTCCCTGGGATTGCCCTGGTGGGACAAGCCGGCCCAGCCGTGTCTGGCTTCGCGCTTTCCCTACGGCGAACCGATCACGGCGGAGCGGCTGGAGCGGGTGGCTGCAGCGGAAGCCTGGTTGTTGGCAAGAGGATGGCCCCAGGTGCGCGTGCGCTCCCAGGGCCAGACGGCTCGGATTGAACTGCCTCCCGCCCAATTGGATCGCGCTCTGGGTTTGTGGGCCAAGCCCGAAACCAGGCAGGCGCTGGTGGCGGCCTTCCTGGAGATGGGCTTTAGCGCCGTTGGGCTGGATCTGGAGGGGCTGGTGAGCGGCAAGCTCAACCGGGAACTGGGCTCAGCTAACCGGTGATTAGCCCGCCGAGATCAGAGGGTCACCGCGGCGGTGAACCCATGCTCCTGCAACGGATCACGCGGGCTCTCAGCAATCGACGGCGGTGTCTCGCGGCGGAAGCTGGTGAGCTTGTGGTCGTTGGCTGAAAGCTCGGCGGCGAGTACCGCACAGGCTTTTTCCGGCATCGTGTGATCACCGCAGGTGAACACATCAACCGCCGCGTAGCCCGATTCCGGCCAAGTGTGAATCGAGATATGGGATTCGGCCAGCAAGGCTAATCCCGTAACCCCTTGGGGTTCGAATCGGTGGGTGATCAGGTTGAGGAGGGTGGCACCGGCACGCTTCGCTGCTGCGGTGATGGTGTCCCTCAGGAAGGCTTCGTCGTCGAGCTTGGCGCTGTCGCAGCCATAAAGCTCAAGGATGCAGTGTTTTCCGACCGTTTCGGAAATCTGGTGAGGCAGGGGGGAGGCTGCGGTGGTAGCAGCAGGGGCCTCGGTCCATCCCGGGTTCGGGTGGAGGCAGGGCAGGGTCTGGGTCATCGAATCCGACCAAACAAGCCTCCAACCATACGCTGTCAGCCAGGTATTGGGGCCTAGCTGTCCAAGTCAGTTGGCATCTTCGGATCGAGCTGGCCGGCGCGCATCCGCACCACCTGGCTTTCGGCCTGCCAGCCCCCACTGAAGGCTCCCAGGTGGGTGGCACTCACCAGGCACTGGTGACCTTCGCCCACCGCCTCGAGCAGCAATTGTTGCCGCTCCGGGTCTAGCTCGGCGAGCACGTCGTCGAGGAGCAGCAGGGGTGGCTCCCCCAGGACGGAGCCCACAAGCTCGAGCTCAGCCAGCTTGAGGGCCAGTACCAGGGTGCGTTGCTGGCCAGCCGAGCCGTAGCGGCGGGCCGGTTGGCCGGCCAAGGCCAGCTCTAGCTCGTCCCGGTGGGGCCCCACCGTGCATTGCCCCAGCCGCAGTTCCTCTTGGCGTTGAAGCTGTAGCTGCTCAAGCAGGGATTGACGCCAAGGCTCCTCAGCCTCCTCTCCCGCCAAGACGGTGCCGCTTTGGTAATTCAGTTGCAGGTGTTCACGGCCGCCGCTGAGCCGCTCCTGCCAGGCTGCGGCCAGGGGCTCGAGGCGCCGGATCGCTCGGAAGCGGCGCCGGTGTAAGCGGGTGCCGATCACGGCCATTTGCAGATCAAAGGTGTCGAGTAGGGCCAGCAGGCTGGTTCCCCCCAGGCCGCGCCGCAGCAATTGGCTGCGCTGGCGTAGCAGCCGGCCGTAGCGACTCAGCAGGTCGCCGTAGAGAGGCTCGAGCTGCAGCACCACCCGGTCGAGCCACTGACGCCGGCCAGCGGGCTCGCCCCGCACCAGCTCGAGGTCGAGGGCGCTGAAGCCCACGCAGCGCAGCGAACCCAGCAGGTCAAGCTGGCGCTCCAGCTGCTTGCCGTTGCGCTGGGCCTGCCTGCCGGCACTTCGGCGCAGCTCCAGCTGCAGCTGGTCCCCGCCGCTGGTGAGGGCGCGCACCTGGCCGCTGGCCTCGCCGTGCTGGATCAAATCACGATCGCTACTGGTGCGGTGGGATCGCAGGCAGCCAAGTAATTCCACCGCTTCCAGCAGGTTGGATTTGCCCTCGCCATTGGCCCCGATCACCAGCAGCCGGGGAGCTTCCAGGCTCAGCTCCAGCCGACTGATATTGCGGAAACGCAGCAGCTCCAGGCGATGCAGCCGGATGGGTCTGATGCGGTGTGCGGTTAAGGTAAGCCAGGCAGGGTGCCATTAAGGGCATGTAGCTCAGTTGGATAGAGCATCAGATTCCGGTTCTGAGGGTCGGGGGTTCGAGTCCCTCCATGCTCGTCACCCAACCGCATCCCGCCCCACCTCTCCCCACCGCCGAGGCAGTCAAGGCCCAGGCGGTGGGGTTTTTGCTTAGGAACTGTGGTTTGCGGCCCAAGCCCAGCTTGAAATCAACTATCTAGCTTGAAATCAATTCTCCAGCTTGAGCCCCATGGCGCGGATGCCCCCCGGATCCACGGCAAACCCGTAGCGCTCCAGGGCAGCAAGGGCCTGGGGCGGGGCTGAAAGCGAAATACTGCACCCCGCCAGCTCCCGGCGCAATCGGCCCAAGGCGGCATGGACAAGCACCGCCAGGATCTCTGCCTCAGCTGGATCGGCAGGATCGGCGCAAAGGTCCCAGAGGTTGGCATTGAGGGCGAGGTCGCTGGTAGCTCTGACAAAACCCACCAGCTGGCCATCGGGGCCCGCCACGCCCAAGTGCCAAACGCTTAGCTCCAGCACCCGCTGCCAGCGCTCAGGCTGCCGGGGCTGATCACCCGCTGCCACCAGCAGCCTGTTGAGCGCTTCGGCACTGGGCAGTAGGCCATCGGCCAGCAGGTGATAACCATCCCTCAGTTGTGGGGCTTGGGGCTGGCTGCGGAACGGGATCAAGAGGGAGTCCAGAGCTGGGCTGATCTAGGTAGGGGCTGAAGGGAATGGACTCAGCCGGTGTTGCGCATGCCCGCCGCGATGCCGTTGATGGTGAGCAGGGCGCCTCGCAGCAGTTCACTGCGGCTATAGGTGCGCCCATCGTCGCTGCTGCTGGCGCTCGTTTCACTCATCGGTGGTTGGCGGTTTTGGTCGCGCAGGCGTCTGAGCAGGGCCACCTGCAGGAAGCCGAGCGGAATGATCGTGCGGTTGCGTAGATCCACCGAGAGCTGCAAGGCAGGATCGCCATCCAGCAGTCGGCTGTGGCCGGTGATCGCCAGCACCAGATCGCGGGTAAGGCCAAATTCGGCAGCGATCGACTGGAAGATTGCTTCAAAGGCCTCGCGGTTTTCGCTGCGGCCCAGGGCCTGGACGTAGTGGTGGGCCAGGTCGAGATCCACCTTGGAGAGGGTCATCTCCACTTTGGAAATCAGCATGCGGAAGAACGGCCAGCGCTGGTAGAGCAACCGCAGTAGCTCCAGCTGACCTGGATCCTGGTCGAGCTCCTCCTGCAGCGCGGCTCCCACCCCAAACCAGCTGGGCAACAGGAAGCGGCTCTGGGTCCAGCCGAATACCCAGGGGATGGCCCGCAGGCTTGAGAGGTCCTTGGCGCCACTCTTGCGGCGGGCCGGGCGGCTGGAGATCTGCAGCTTGCTGATCTCTTCGATTGGGGTCACCTGCTGGAAGAAGGCCACCAGGTCGGGGTTGTCGTGCACCAGGGCCCGGTAGTGGTCGCGGGAGCGGGCCGCCAGTCGGCCCATCAGCTCGTTCCAGCTGGGGGTTTCGTCAACGGGGCTGCTCACCAGGCTGTTCTGCAGCACGGCGGTGGTGACCGTTTCCAGGTTGTAGAGCGCTAGCTCCGGCAGGGAGTATTTGGAGGCCAGCACCTCCCCCTGTTCGGTGATCTTGATACGGCCGCTGAGGGTGCCGCTGGGCTGGGCCAGGATCGCCTGATAGGCGGGCCCACCACCGCGGCCCACCGAGCCGCCCCGGCCGTGGAAGATGCGGAGGGCGACGCCGTGCTCGATGGCCAGACGCTGCAGGGCGATCTGGGCCTTATGGATTTCCCAGTTGCTGGAGAGGAAGCCCGAATCCTTATTGCTGTCGGAGTAGCCCAGCATCACTTCTTGGAGTGGCTGGCCACCGTCACTGCCCAGCAGGGCTAGGTAAAAAGGATGGCGGAACAGGGTGCCCATCACCGCTGGCGCCTTCTGGAGATCCTCCACCGTTTCAAACAGCGGCACCACCAGCAGGCCGGCGCGCTGGGCAAGTGGGTCTACTAGCCCGGCCTCCTTGGCCAGCAGCAGCACCTCCAGCAAATCGGACACCGTGTGACTCATCGAGATCACATAGGTGCGGCAAATACGCGATCCGAATTCCTGCTGCAGCCTCTGCAGCATCCGGAACACGGCGAAGGTTTCGGCTGTGGCGGCACTCCATTTGGCCGTGGGCGGCAGCAGGGGGCGGCGGGTCTGGATTTCGCTGAGCAGCCACTCGACCCGCTGGGACTCATCCATCTCGCCGTAGGGCACGGCTAACTGCAAGTAGCGGCTGAGTTCGTCGAGGGCATCGCTGTGGCGGGTGCTCTCCTGGCGGATGTCCAGGCTGGCAAGGCAGAAGGCAAAGATCTGGGCCTGGCTGATGAGGTGCTGCAGCGATTCGCAGCTCAGGCCAGTGCGCTCGAGGCTGTCTTGGATCAGTTCCAGGTCGTAGCGGAATTCATCAACCGTGCTGTAGTGCAACTCCTGGGTGGGAGCGGGGGCCATGCTGCCCCCCATCGGCGGCGGTGGGGCGCTGCCATCGCAGGGAGACTCCCAGCCGGCATCGGCCAGTTGCTGGTTGCGTTGGTGGGTGAGCCGCAGCCGCTCCATGGTGTAGCTGAGCTTGAGCCGGTAGGGCTCGAGTCGGTAGCGGGCAGCCCGCTCCTCGTAGATCTCAGGGAAGCGCAGCCGGTCCATTTCCAGCGACTCCAGCAGGGCGGGGCTCACCTGGCTCCACTGCATCGAGATGCTGAGCTGGTCACTGAGCTCGTTCACCGCCTTGAGATAGCGCTCCAGCATCAGCTGGCGTTGGTAGCAGGCGGTGCGCCAGGTGATGTCCGGTGTCACCGAGGGGTTGCCGTCCCGGTCTGAGCCCACCCAGGAGCCGAAGGTGCAGAACGAATCCCGTGGCGGTTCCACGTCTGGATAGCTCAGCTTCAGGGCGGCGCGAATGCGATCGCGTAGCTGGGGCATGGCGTCGAAGAGCACCTGCTGGAAGTAGTGCAGGGCGTAGTCGACCTCGTCGAGCACCGTCGGTTTGAACTGGTGCAGTTCGTCGGTGCGCCACCAGAGCCGGATCTCCTCCTCCAGCTGGAGTCGCAGGCCTTGGCGCTCAAGGCAATTGAGGCCGCTGCCCTGCTCCAGTTTCTGGATCAAGGTGGCCACACGCCGCTGCTTGTGCCGCACCGTATGGCGCACAATTTCGGTGGGGTGGGCGGTGAACACCAGCCGCAGGTCAAGGGTGCGCAGCAACTTCTCCAGCTGGGCTGGCGGCACATTCAGGCTGCGCAGGCGGGCGAACAGTTGGCGAAAGGTGGCGGGGTCGGTCTGGTTGGCCAGGGCCGGCAGGAAGGGATCGCTGGGGCCGTTTTCCTGGTTTTTGAGGCTGTCGAGGTAGGTGTCCTCCTCGATGTGTTGTTCGAGGATGTTGACCAGCTGGAAATAAAGCGAAAAGGCCCTGGCCGCGGCGATTGCCTCGGCCAGATCCATCTCGCGGATCAGCTGCACGATCGCCCCAGTGACATCAGCCTCGTCTGGGTCACTCAGCTGCTTGAGGCGCAGCAGTCGCTCGGCCTGCTCGGGGGGGCACTCGCTGCGCAGCACCGTCTCCCAAAGATCTTCAACTAATTCGAGACGCTCGCCCAGCAGCCGCGTGACCCGCTGGGAAGCCGGTATCGCTTCGATGGCTGCAGCGGGAGTGGGCATGGACTGCCGCATGGGAGCTGAATTGGCGGCGGAGTGATTTTCGATCATCCCAAAGGACCAGGCACCCCGTCTGTGGCGATTGCCTCAAGTAGCTCGGCCTCCTGGCTTGCCATCGCCTCGACGGTCTGGTTGAGCAGGGTCGGGATCGACAGGCCAGCCTGGTGTCCGGCTAGCCAGCTCATGGCCTGGTTGCCCTGGTCAAGGACGCCCTGCAGGGGGGCGAGCACCCGGGTTAGGCCCAGCTCTTCAGCAAGTGGAGCCAGATCTGCCAGCTCCTGAGCAAGCCAGTCTCGGGCCTGGATCGGGGCTCCATTGCGCCAGTGCATCACGGTGGCATCAAGGCTGGAGCGGGCTGCGGCCCGGTCGTTGGCATCGGCGAGGGCTGCTAGCTGGGATGGGTCCAGGCTGCTGGCCTGGAGTGGGTCGTAGCGCTCCGGTTCTCGCATCAACTGCTGTAAGCGCAGTTCGGCGAAGGCCGTGATCGCCAAAAGCACGAGTGGATCGGTGACCAGATCGCAAATGCGAATCTCCAGGCGGTTGAGGTCGTGGGGCCGGTTGTCGCCATTGGGCCGCACCGATGTCCAGAGATGGCGCACGTTTTGCATGGTGCCCAAGGCCAGTTGATCGCCCATCCAGCTGATGTAGTGCTGGTGATCCAGGAACAGGGGCACCTCCGCTGGCGTCAGGGGAAACTGCAGCCAGCGCTGGGAATGGGCAGCGGTTACAACCCCGTCGAGAAAGGGCGAGCTGGCGCTGAGGGCCAGGAGCAGGGACGCTTCGCAGCGCATCAGGCGCAGGCCCGCAAACAGGCTGGTCATTGGCTCGAGGCCGTGGCCTGCGGTGAGCCCCAGATTGATGTGCACACTGGCTGTAACCACCTTGGTGCCGTAGGTGGCCTCGATGTAGCCGTGATACGGATTGGCCGGATCTGAGCGCTCAAAACGCTGGCTGTCCCCCAGGCTCAGCGTGCTGCCGGGCAGAAGGGTGAGCTGGCGGCTGGCGAGCCAGCGGCGCAGCCGTTGGCGGGGCTCGAGCAGCAGTTGCAGTTGCCGGGCGTAGTCGGCATCCGGGGGAGTGATGTATTCGAGGTTGCGGCAATCGGGCTCGGTTACGAACCCCTCAAGGGCGGCCGCAGCCTCGGCGCTGCAGCCCACCACCGTGCCATCGGCACGGCCGGTGTATAGCTCCACCTCAAAACCTTTAAGCAACAGGGGGGCGCTCATGGCTGGGCCGGCAGCAGGCAGGCCAGGGCTTTGAGCATGCCGCGGGCTTTGTTCAAGGTTTCCTGGTATTCGAGTTCGGGCTTGGAGTCGGCCACTACTCCAGCACCGGCTTGCACCTGCACCCGCCAGCCCCCTTCGGGGTGGGGCAGCACCACCATCGTGCGGATGGTGATAGCGGTGTTGAGTGCGCCAGCCAGGTCAACCCCGCCATACACCCCGGAGTATGGGCCTCGGGCGTCAGGCTCCAGGGCGTGGATCAGCTGCATAGCCCGAATTTTGGGAGCGCCACTGACCGTACCGGCGGGGAAGGAGGCCATCAGAAGGTCCCATACCGTTTGGCCCTCGGCCAGCAGGCCCTCCACCTGGCTCACGATGTGCATCACGTGCGAGTAGCGCTCGATCACCATCAGCTCGCTCACCTTGACGGTGCCTGGCTGGCAGACGCGGCCCAGGTCGTTGCGGCCCAGATCCACCAGCATCACGTGCTCGGCTCGCTCCTTGGGATCAGCCAGCAGCTCCGCCTCCAGGGCCAGGTCTTCGGCCTCATCGGCGCCCCGGGGGCGCGTGCCTGCGATTGGTCGTAAAGAAGCCTTCACTCCCCCTGCGGCCGTTGGTTCTGCCTTCACCATCACCTCCGGACTGGAGCCGATCAGATACCAGCCGCCGAAGTTGAAAAACGCCATGTAGGGCGAGGGATTCACCATCCGCAGGCTGCGGTAGAGCTCGAAGGGATCGCGATCGATGCGGGTTTCCAGCCGCTGGCTGAGCACCAGCTGGAACACGTCGCCAGCTTCGATGTGCCCTTCTCCGCAGCTCACGGCGGCCTCGAAGGCCTCCTGGCTGACGTTGCTGGTGGTCCGCAAATTGGCAGCGATGTCACCGGCAGTGGCGTCGTGCCAGTTCAGGGGGGTGCCGGCACCGGGGAGGGGGCCGTGCATGCGCTCCTCCAGGGCCTGGATGCGGGCTGCGGCCGCGGCGTAGGCGGCCTGTGGATCCTGGCCGCCACTCAAATCGGCGTAGGCCACTGCGGTGATCTGGCGCTTCACCTGGTCGAATACCAGCAGACTGTCGGCCAACATCCAGCAGCCATCAGGCGGTGCACCCTCGGCCGACGTATGTACCGGCACGCTGGGTTCTATCCAACGGATCAGCTCGTAGCCCCAAAAGCCAAATAGCTGGCCCACCGGTGGCAGACCGGGGATCGGCGGGCTGGATAGGGGCTCTAGGCACTGGCTCAGCAGGTCGAAGGGGTTGCCCTGCAGCCGCTCTTCGGAGCCGGTGCGCCACTGGCGCACACTTTGGTCGCCCCGGCTGGTGAGGGTCCAGAGCGGATCAGACACCACAAAGCTCCAGCGGCCGATGCGCTCACCACCCTCCACCGACTCCAGCAGCACGCCATGACTGCTACCAGCTCCGGCCTTCAGCCAGGCGGTGAGAGGGGTTTCCAGGTCAGCAGGCCAGCGCTTCCAGAGGGGGATGAAGTTGTGGCCAGCCGCGACTGCCTCTAGAAAAGCCTGTTGGGCTAAGCCATCGCGATCGGGGCTGGGCATCGGACAAGCGGGCAGGCAAAAAAAACGGGGCGCCTGGCCCCGCCTTTATAGGGGTTGGTTAACGCAGCTCAAGCGTCGAAGGTGTTCTTGCCGGTGAACTTGAGATTGGCGGGATTTTGGTTGGCGCCGATGCGGCGGGGGTTATGACCAACCATGGTGCGACCCTCATTGACTTTCTCGGGGAAAACGCCGTCCTTGGGGTGCAGGAACTCGGTGTCGCCGCCAGGGAAGATCCGGTAAATCTTGTAATCCTCGATCCGGGGCTTGAACTTGGTGCGCAGCTGGGTGCCCAAGGCGAGGCACTGCTCCTTGCGGGCGAAGTACATCAAATTTTCGCCCGCATTCATGTGGGCCGCGCCACCGGTGGGCAGCTCGAAGACTTGCTCCTTCGGGCTGCTCCAGGTGATGGCGTATTTCTCCTCAGTTTCAGCAGAGTTCAGCAGGCCGCCGGTGCTGCCGATGTACTTCGGGAGTTGACCGCTGAGCACCGTAGCTGCCATGGCTTTGGAACGTTTCAGCCGGAAGCTAGCACCGTGGTTTTGACCGGATCGGGGCTTCTGCCGCACTCTTCACACCCGTCAACAAACCGGCCCTTCAGCAAACCGGGAAAAACACGGTCAAGCCGCTGCCGTTGCGCTCGGTGAGGCGACCGCCGAGGCGATGGAACAGCCGCTGGGTGGCTTGACGGCTCAGCTGCAGGCTGCCGGTGGTGGGGTTCCAGCTCAGCACAGGCCCCACCAGCTCCCGCTGCTCGCCGTTCCCCATCCCGTCGTTCTCGCTGGTGTCGTGGCCCTCGCTGTTGAGCTGCAGCTTCAGCCTGCTGCCGGCCGGCAGCAGGCTCACGGTCACGCGGCTGCCGCTGGGCAGGCCGCGGCTGAAGCGGTCGATTAGTCCGCCCAGCATGGTTTCGAGCCGGGCCGGATCGCTCAGCACCGGCGACAAGCCATCGGCTACTGCCAGCTCCAGGTCCAGGCCGCGGCGCGCCAGTTGCCGCTGCCACAGTTCTTGCTGCTGGTGCAGCACCGCACTGAGGTCGGTGCGGGCCAGGTCGTGGCTTTCAAGGGGCTGTTCGCAGCCTGGTTGGCGTTGCAGCTCGGCCGCTAGGAAGATCAGGCCGAAGCGATCGATTTGCTCACTGCATTCGCCGTCGATCTGCTCGAGGCGCTGGCGCACCACCGCCGGCAGGTCGTTGCGCCGCAGCAAGGACCGGATCAGGGTGCGGATCGTGGCCAGCGGTGTGCGCACCTCGTGGGTGAGGGCCTCGAGCAGGGCTAGTTCGCTGCTCACCGCTCGTGGGGTGTCGCCGGCCTGGCGCTCCTGGGCCTGGGCTGGACGATCGCTACCGCCATGCACCAGGGGCTGCAGCGTCAGGCTGGGGGCCATGGCGGCCAGCCGTTCCCCCAGCCGCGGCCAGAAGCGCAAGCCCAGTTGGTCGTCGCTGCGCAGGGGCCCCAGTCGCTCTAGGGCGCTGCGCAGGTCTGCCGAGGCTGCGGGATCCTGGCTCAATAGGCGCCCATGGATAAGGCCTAGGGCCTCGGACAGGGCCTCAGGGTCGAAGCGAACAATCAGGCGCCGGCCTTCAGCCGGGCCATCGAGGCAAAGGGCTACCTGTAGCTGGGGGGTTATCACCAGCAGGAGGGGGTCGGTGCCGTCCTCCTCCGCCAGGGCTAGCCGCTGAAAGCTGCCGCATGGAGCTGGGTTGCCGGCTCCTGGCAGAAGGGGTGCGGGGCTAGGCAGCAGGCCATCTAGGTCGCTTGGGGCCCAAACCCAGCCCTGCAGCTGCTGTAACAGGGCTGGTTCATAGAGGGCGGGCAGTGGCGCGGCCAGCCATAGGCCCTGGAGGGGTTGGTGGGGCAACAGGAAATCCTCCTGCAGGGTGGCCAGGGCTGCCCACCACTGCCGCCGCGCGCAGTCTTCGTTGCCGACCCCGGTTGGCACCCCTTCAGCCAAACAACGTCGCAGGTCGGCCAGGCTCACCAGCGGCCCTGGGCCGTGCGGCCCCGGCGGGCGGCTGAGACGCACAGCCCAAGGGAGATGAAGTTCACCAACATGGCGGATCTTCCATAACTCAGCCAGGGCAGGGGTATGCCGGTGATGGGACCTAGTCCAATGGTCATGTTGATGTTCACCACCACTTGGAACATCAGCATCGCCCCAATTCCCACCACCACAAGGGCCTCGTAATCGCTGCGGGCCCGTCCAGCGATCTGCAGCAGGCGCCACATGAGCAGGGCGAAGCCGGCCACCACCAGCACCGAGCCGAGAAAACCGGTTTCCTCGCCAAGGGCGCTGAAGATGAAATCGGTGTGTTGCTCAGGGATAAACCGCAGTTTCGTGAGGGAGCCTTGCATCAAGCCGGTGCCCCAGATCTGCCCCGAGCCGATGCCCACGGTGCTCTGCAGCAGGTGGTAGCCGCCGCCGAGGGGATCCTGGGCTGGATCAAGAAACAGGGTGAGCCTGGCTCGCTGGTGGGGGCGCAGGCCGTGCTCCCAGAGCCAGGGGGTGGCGATTGCGAAGATCCCCTGCACGGCAAGGCTGATCGCCAGGGCCACCCGCTTCCAGGGCAGGCTCTTCCATGCCAGCCAGCCCATCAGGGGCACCCAGCCCAGCAGCAGCCAGGGCAGGGTGCCTGCCACTATCGCCGCCACAAGAGGGGAGAGCAGCAGCACCACCCAGGCCCCAGGCATTCCAGCCCAAAACAGCATCACCAGCAGTACGGCGCCAAACACAAGCGAGCTGCCTAGGTCGGGTTGCACAAAAACCAGCAGCCAGGGCAGGGCGATTAGGCCCACTGGACGGATCAGGTCAACAGGACGGTCAACCGGGTGTCTGGCTAGTACCCCGGCGAGAAGCAAGATGGCGCCCACCTTGGCGAATTCAGAGGGCTGTACATAAAAGCCGCCAATGTTGATCCAGCTCTGGGCCCCTAGGGCGCTGGTGCCGACAACTCGTACGGCCACCAGGCTGGCGACCATGGCTATGTAAATCGGCCACTTAAATGGGATCAGCCGATCCAATGGCATTCGCGCCAGCAGTAGGGCCACCACCATGCCCACCGCCGCCGTTACCCAGTGCTGGTACCAGTCGGCGTAATTCGCTTGGCGCTGGGTGCTGGCAATCAGGATCCCGGCGATCGCCACCATTGCCAGCGGTACCCCCCAGAGGATCAGGTCCACGTCGGCCAGGGGGTTGCGCCGGCTGCTGCGGCCACTAAAAAATCGAGGGTTTCGCCGCCCCAACTGGCTCAACATGGGCTTCAGGCTGGCACCAGATGGGCGGCGCTGAGCTGGCGGGCCAAAGCCAAAAAGCCCCGGGCGCTGATCGATTCGGGGTGGCTGAGCACTACGGGGCGTCCGGCATCTCCCCCCTCCCGCACGGGCATCTCCAGGGGAAGTTCGGCCAGCAGGGGCACTCCGGCCTCTTCGGCCAGGCGGGAGCCGCCGCCGCTGCCGAATAGGGCATAACGCTTGTCAGGAGCGTCAGGGGGAATGAAGACGCTCATGTTTTCCACCACACCCAGCACGTCCACCCCCATCTGCAGAAACATCGCCAGACCCCGGCGGGCATCAGCTAGGGAAACCAGCTGGGGAGTGGTGACGATGATCGCCCCGGCCATCGGCACCGCCTGGGCGATGGTGAGCTGGGCATCACCGGTGCCAGGAGGCAGGTCGACGATCAGCACATCCCGTTCGCCCCAGGCGACTTGGTAAAGAAACTGGCGAATGATGCCGTTGAGCATCGGCCCCCGCCAGATCACGGGTTGGTTTTCCTGGATCAGCAGGCCCATCGACACCATGGCGATGCCGCAGGTTTCGATCGGTGTCATCACTTGCTGGGCGCCTTCGCCGCTCACTTCAGGCGTTCGATCAGCCACTCCCAGCATGGTGGGGGCATTCGGCCCGTAGATGTCCGCATCGAGCAAGCCCACCTTCAGTCCTGAAGCAGCCAGTGCACAGGCCAGGTTCACGGCAACCGTGCTCTTGCCCACTCCGCCCTTGCCGCTGCTGACGGCGATGACCTGGCGCACCCCAGGGATGGCCTGGCGCTCTGGCAGTTGACCGCGTTCCGGCACGTGACCATGACCAGCGGCGCCGATTGGAGCGCCGCCGCTGGGCTGCTCCAACTCAATTTGAACGTCGTTGATGCCTTCAAGGGCGAGCAGGGCCGCCTTGGCTTCGGCGGCGATGCGATCCCGCTGGCTCTGGGCAAAGCCAGGTAGGGCAAGGCGAAATACGGCCCGATCGTCCACCAGTCGCGTCTGCTGGATCCAGCCCAGCTCGATCAGGCTGCGCCCGCTGCCGGCATCCTGAACGGCGTTGAGGGCGGCCTGAGCCTGCTCCACAGATGCCATCGGAAATCCAATCAGAGACTGCGATCCTAGGGGCCTCGCTGCTGCGTTTGACCGTCAGCATGGGCGTGACAGACCCTCTCGATTACTTGTCTGGGGGGAGGCTGGGCTGAAATGGTTAGACGTTTCCAGCGCCATGTGGCGCAGTGTCGATGCTTAAGGCCCTGCTGGAAGCTCCACCGGCCGACTCCCGCACCAGGGCTAAGGCCCTGCTGATGGGCTTGCAGGACTCCATTTGCGCCGGTTTAGAAGAATTTGATGCCGAAGGTTGCTTCGCCGAGGAGAGCTGGGAGCGTCCGGAGGGCGGCGGCGGTCGCTCTCGAGTGATGAAGGGCGGCCGCGTCTTCGAGCAGGGCGGCGTCAACTTCTCAGAGGTGGAGGGCTCAGAACTGCCCCCCTCGATCCTCAGCCAGCGGCCGGAAGCCAAGGGGCACAGCTGGTTTGCCACAGGCACCTCGATGGTGCTGCACCCCCGCAACCCCTATATCCCCACGGTTCATCTCAACTACCGCTACTTCGAAGCGGGCCCGGTGTGGTGGTTTGGCGGCGGCGCCGATCTCACCCCCTATTACCCGTTCCTGCAAGACGCCCAGCATTTCCACCGCACGCTCAAAGGAGCCTGCGACAGCGTTAATCCCGCTTTTTATCAGGTGTTTAAGCCCTGGTGCGACGAGTACTTCTTTCTCAAGCATCGGGACGAGACCCGCGGCGTGGGCGGCATCTTTTACGACTACCAGGATCCCCGCGGGGTGCTCTACAAGGGCCAGGACCCCGATGGGCCTGCGGCGGCTGTGAGCAACCAATTAGGCCCGGTGCCGCAGAGTTGGGAGCAGCTTTTTGCCCTGGCCAGTTCCTGCGGCAACGCCTTCCTGCCCAGCTACTTGCCGATCGCTGAGAAGCGACAGCACACCCCTTATGGCGAGCGGGAGCGCCAGTTTCAGCTCTACAGGCGGGGCCGCTATGTGGAGTTCAATTTGGTATTTGACCGGGGCACGATTTTCGGCTTGCAGACCAACGGACGTACCGAGTCGATCCTGATGTCTCTGCCGCCCTTGGTGCGCTGGGAATACGGATATCAGCCGGAGGCTGGCAGTCGTGAGGCCCTGCTTACAGACCTGTTCACTCGTCCCCAGGATTGGCTGGAGGACGGCTCGCTCGCGGACCGCTGCGCCCCCCATCAGGCGCTGAATTAGGTAATGGGTTGATGGTCGCTGGTTTGGTGGCGGCCAGGCCAGGCATTGGTGGGGCTGGTTGCAAGCCCTGCTCCAGACCCCGTTGCAAAGCTGAAACCACTCGCTCAGCTATCGCTTGGAGAGCGCCATTGCGGCTGCGGGGATCTCGCAGCGATGCTTCTAGCTGGCCCTCAAGTTTGCCGATCTCGAGAATGGCGATGCCTCGCCTGGGGGCTCCCAGGCCGTCGCGGAAGAGCAGGGGATAGGGACCAAAGGCCAGCGCCAGGCTTTCGTCTAGGCGGGTTGGGTGGCGATGTAGGGGAGGGATCAGGCCCGAACCCACACCATCTGGACCGTAGGCGTCGTAGTGGATTTCCAGGGCATACCCACCGGCTTGGGCATGGGCTTTGCCCACGCTCCAGTTGGTGCGTGGATCGTCGCCGTCAGCAATGCTGCGCAGCGGTGGGTCGTAGAAGCGGATGGCCAGACCCCGCTGCTGGCCAAGGGCCACAACCGCCTGGGCGGTGAGCAGGTTCCAATAGAGCTCGTCGCGCATGCCCGGCTGCATCGGCGCGGCTGCGCCGAGGTCGACGGCCTCTCCCCCTGTGCCGGCTCCGCCAATCCCCTGGGAATCGGCATGACCCGCTAGCACCAGGATTTCGGTGCTGCTGGGCAGCTCAGCCAGGCCTCGCCAGTTTTTGCTCAGCCGGCTGCGCGGCCCTGTGAGCGGATCAAAGTTGGCCAGCGGCGGCGCTTGGGCAGCCGCGCCCCCAGCTATGGCAAGCACTCCGGTCAAGACGAAAGCCAGGGGGCGGAATCGTTGCATGACTGCCAGGCAAAGTTCAGATTGGGGAGCTGAGCAGCTTGCCGTCGCTAAATAGGCCCAGCTTGGGACCCATTTCCAATTCGAGCGCTATTAGCTCATCGCGGTGGGCCCTCAGTCGTAAGGCGCTGCCCGTGGCGCTGTCATGGCTGATCAGGCGCAGCTCCAGGGTTTCGGCCCGCATCGCCCGAGTGCGATAAATCAGCCCAGCCGCCGGCCCCAGTAAGGCCAGCAACAGGGGCCACCAGCCCAGCTGGGGCAGCAGCTGGCGCAGCACCAGCCCAAGGCAGGCGGCCCCCACCGCTCCCAGCACGGAGAGCAGCACCGCCAACCAGGGACTGGCAGCCACCTCGGCGCGGAAGCAGAGGTGGCGGCGCTCGGGGTCAGTGGATTCGGCGCGCCAACCACGTTGCAGCAGCCATTCGCTCAGCTGGCTCAACACCTCCAGAGGCGGCCGCGAGGAGCGCACCTCGACTGTGGTGGTGCGGTCTTTACTGGCGGCACGCAAGAAAAAAACCAGGCCTACGGCTAGTAGCAGGGTGAGCAGCAGGGTGGAGCTGAGGTTGGCCATCCATCCAATTGTGACGCCACCCCTAGGGGGCATGGCTTGTCAGCATGGCAAGGCATTCGCCCTTTCCGTGTGACCGCTTCGTCTGCCCCCAGCAACCTGCCGGCTCCCGCCCGCTTCGCCGTGTTTGACGGTGATCTTGATGCCGAGTGGGCGGCCCTTTACGCCGGGGCTAGGGCGCTGGCGGTGGACACCGAGGCGATGGGTCTGATTCATGGCCGCGACCGGCTCTGCCTGGTACAGATCTGCGACGACAACGACAACGTTTGCTGCATCCGCCTCCACCGCGGCCAGAGCTCGGCACCCCGGCTCCAGGTCTTGATGGAAAACCCGGCGATTGAAAAAGTTTTCCACTTCGCCCGGTTTGACGTGGCTGCCCTGGCTGAAAACTTGGCAATTGCCGTCGATCCGATCTTTTGCACCAAGGTGGCCAGCCGGCTGGGCCGCACTTACAGCCCCCGCCATGGCCTCAAGGAAGTGGTGCAGGAGCTGGTGGGCATTGAGCTCGACAAGCAGGCCCAGAGTTCCGATTGGGGCCGGGTTGAAGATCTCTCTGATGTCCAGCTGGCCTACGCCGCCGGCGATGTGCGCTACTTGCTTCCCGCTCGCGACAGGTTGGAAACCATGCTGAAGCGGGAGGAGCGCTGGCAGCTGGCTGAGCGTTGCTTTGGCTGCATCCCGGTGTTGGCCGATCTGGATCGCCAGCGCTTTCACCTGCTGTTTGAGCACTCCACCGGCGGCAACCGCTGAAGGGCCCCGGCCGGCTCAGTCCTCCACCATGAAGTTCTCGTCGTTGCCGACTGCCTCCAGCAGGGAGCTGAGCAACTCATGGTGGTTTTCGCCGCTGGCTTGGGCTTCCGCAAGCATCTGCTGGGCCAGGGCGAGCTTGGCTGCGGTTTCTTTCAGCCCCTCCTGGGAGCTGCGCACGTCGACCTTGCGGCGGGCGGCCGCCAGGCTGATGCTCAACTGGCTGGCCAACATGCCGCAGGCGGCGTTGTAGGCCCGATCGGGAATGCCGGCCATGGGCGACGGAGCTGCGGGGGTGGCCGCATCATCCCAGCAGCTGTTGCTCCACCAGCTCGGCTAGCTGGGCGCTGCCACCGTCCGGCCCCATCCGCTCCCGACCCATGGCGCCACGCCGGGCGCATTCGGCTGGATCGTCGAGCAGTTGGTGCAGTTTTAGGGCCAGCTCCTGTTGGGAATGGCAGGGCACGACGGCCCCCCCCAGCAGGCGGCTCTGGCGGCGGGCAAAGCCAGCCTTGAATTGGGGCCCGGGGCCCGGCAGCGACAGGCAGGGCACCCCCAGCCCCGCTAGTTGCTCCGTGGCAGTGCCCGCGGTGGCCAGGCCCAGCTCGGCCCAGCCGGCCCAAGTGGCGAAGCGGTTTTGGCCAAGCAGCAGGGTCCAGCGGCCCCGTTGCCAGCTGCTAATGGCTCCGCTGGCGGCGCTAGCTGCTGCTGGCGATAGGGGCGTAAAGCCCGCTTGCCCCAACAGCTCGGCCCAGGCGGCGACCGTGGGCGCCGATCCAGAGGCCACCAGCACGCTGGCTGGCTGCCGCGGCTGCTGGAGGTTGAGGCAGCCCAGCAGCCGGCGGGCATTGCCGAGGGCTTCGGGCAGGCGGCTGCCGGCCAGCAGGATTAGGCGCCGCTGGCTTGCCAGCCCGGCCGGCAGAGGGTTGTGGCGGAAGCCATCCATCATTGGGTTGCCAGGAGCCAGGGCTGCCACCTTGTGGCGCCGCAGCCCTTGGGCGGTGAGCTGGTCGCGCACGGCCACGAGCCGGCAGCGCCGGCTGCCCATCAACGCCCATTCCCACGGATCCCATTCGCTGCCCTTGCAGCGGTGGTAGGCATCAGCGAGCGGTGTCGCCGCCCAGTCCGGTGGTGCCGGCGTGGCCCAGGTGTGGTCGCTTTTGGGGGTGCCGATGAAGCCGAAGCTGCCGCCGCCGCTCCAGGCCAGCAGTAGGGGCAGCAGGTCGCCAATTGCTAGCACCGGGCTGCCTTGACGGGCCAAGTGGCGCACAAGTTGCAGTTGGCGCCAGCTCAGCAGGGGCAGTCCGGCCCCGAGGTCCCGGGCCAGGCCCCTCAAGCTCTGGTTGCTGAAGCCACCACTAGGCAGCTGCAGCTGGGGGCCGATCTGCTGCAGGTGGCCGGCAGCTGCGTCGGCGCTGAACGCCTCGCCGAGCCCCACCAGGGGCAGTACCTGGATTTCCAGGTTGGGCCGCCGCGCCCGTAGGGCCTGCAGAACCCGTTGGGCGATCAGATCCTCACCGTGGCCGTTGCTCAGAACCAGCAGACGGGAGGACATGCCGTGGCTGATACGATCCGCTGCAGGGAGTTTGCTCCCCGGCCGGCGGCATGGCCAAGTGGTAAGGCAGAGGATTGCAAATCCTTTACCCCCAGTTCGAATCTGGGTGCCGCCTTTATTAATGGCTTCGGCTTGAAGCTCCGCCTCATTTCAGAGGCGGGCCTGAGCTTCCCACCTCTGTCCGCTGGAATCACTGGCCTCGCACCTCACTCGATGGCGTTCCAGCAGGCATGTCCCTTTGGCTAGCTGGGCCCGGGGCAAGGTGGGCGCTGGAGATCCGTCTAATGCCACGTTGGTGGCCACCGTGGTCACATCCAGCTGGATAGGCCATTGCGGTTTGCATTTGCCATCGGCGCCGCAGCGCATCGGCTTTTGACCGGGGGCGAGCACACCGGCGAACACCAGGCTCCTGCTGCCGAATAGTTGGTTGGCAGAGGGCGTGATCAGGCGCACACTCAGCAGCCCCTCCATGTTTTGTTCAAGCCGCAACCGGACGCAGTTCTGCTTCTGTTCGCGCAGTAGCTGGGGTTGCCCCATCTGGCCCTGCCTCAGTGAGCAGCCTCTTAGCCCGATCTCCCAGCGCCCGAAGCCCCCTGCTTGGGCGGCGCTGGCCCAGGCCAGCAGCATCAGGCCCAGGCTGAACATTCGAGCCATGGGCGTGCTCAGTAGCCCGAGTCGGCCACGCAGCTGCCCTGGCAGCTGATGCCATTGCTGGCGGTGCGTCCGCAGTGTTGGCAAAGAACTGGGTCTGGGGGGAGCGCCGGTTCGGCTGCAGCATTGGGCAAGCTGGCGGTGCTGCCGGGGTTAAGGGCATCGGGCATTTTGGGGAGTATCAGGGTTGGCAAGTAACTCCACGATGGCGCATCCAATTGGCCAACCAGGCATCGGTGTTGGCACTTGGGCCTGGGGAAACCAGTTCCTCTGGGGCTACGACCCGAGCCAGGATCCGGTGCTTGAAGCCACCTTCCAGCGGGCTGTGGTCTGCGGCCTGCACACCTTTGATACCGCTGACTCCTACGGCACTGGCAGGCTTAACGGCCGCAGTGAGGCCCTTTTGGGCCGCTTTGCGGCGGCCCTACCGGCGGCCCAGCGCGACCAGCTGCTGGTGGCTACCAAGCTCGCCCCCTTCCCCTGGCGACTGGGGCGCCGCGGCTATGAACGGGCTTTTGCAGCGTCGAAACGGCGCCTGGCCGGTCGAATTGATTTGGTGCAGCTGCACTGGAGCACGGCTCGTTACGCCCCCTGGCAGGAGGACCCCCTGCTTGAGGGTCTGGCTGATCTGGTGCAGCAGGGGGAGGTGGCGGCCCTTGGCGTTTCAAATATGGGACCGCGTCGCCTGCGGGCGGTGCACCGGCGCTTGGCCGAGCGGGGAGTGCCGCTCAGCAGCCTCCAAGTGCAGCTATCACTGCTGGCACCCAATCCGGTCCAGCCGGGCGGCGTGGCTGAAGTCTGCCGTGAGCTGGGTATTCGTTTGATCGCCTACAGCCCCCTGGCCCTGGGGCTGCTGGCCAGATCAATGGCGGATGGGCCTCTGCCTAGGGGGCCAAGGGGAGCTTTGTTCCGCCGTCTAGCTCCCGCCTTGGTTGAGCTCCAGGCTGAGATGGCCCGAATCGCGGCCAGTCGCGACGCCGGCCTGGCGGCGGTGGCCCTCAACTGGTGTCGTGCCCACGGCGCTTTGCCGATTCCTGGCCTGCGCCGGCCGGAGCAGGTGGAGCAGGCCGCGGCTGCCCTGGCCTGGAACTTGTCTGAGGAGGAGCGTCGCCGTCTAGATGATCTGGCGCTGGGATTGGACGTAGGCATGCCTGCCAATCCCTTCCAGAGCGACTAGCCGGCCTGGGGGGCTGGATCGAGGGTGAGCACCACCGGCATGGCCTGGGGGCGTACCAGGGGCACCACAGGGCTGGGACCGTGGTCGCCGTGGCTTTCGGCTTCGGCGGCCGCTTCGGGACCGCAGGCTGCCAGGGCTTCCTGCAGCAGGGAATCGAAGGTGGCTCCAGGCAGCCGGTGGCGTGCCAGCTCCAGGAAGGCTCGAGCCAGCGACTCACCAGCCGCTGCCCTCAGGGCGGGGTTGTTGTGGCGTAGCTGCAGCTCGTCATCGATTGAGCGCAGGAAGCGCTCCGTAACATCCCGCTTCGTGGAAGCCCGGATCCTGGTGTCCTGTTCGGCCTGGGATAGGAAAGGCTGAGCCTCAAGCTCCTCAAGCCGGCGACCCAGGCTTTCAAGCACCTCCCGCGCTTCTTTGGTCACGTGGGCCAGTTGGCCGTCTGAGAGCCGGGGCAGGTCGGCTACATAGACCTTGCCGTGATCTCGCAGGGTGAGGAAGGTGGGCCTCACTCCACCCCGCTGGGGCGCTGCCTGAAGCTCTCGGGGGCGTTGCGGCCGGGCTGGGGCTACGGGGCCGGCCGAGCTGCGGCGGCGGGTGATGCGTTGACCGGTGCCGAGGGGAGGTGCAGCGGAGGAGCCCAAGGGGCTTGGGGCCGCTATTCGCTGTGGTGAACCTATTGATTGCGTCATGACGCCACTCCTAATACAACTACGTATGGCTCGAACATCGCCCCGGCTCAGGAACCGGGGCGATAGGTGTTGATCAACTTCGAGGCCAGCACCCTAGGCAGGAGAGCGTCTTCCGACCGGGCCAGCAGCCCACTCTGATGCAATTGGCCATTGGCAGCCGGGCTGATCAAGCGCTGAAGGGAAGTCCTGCCAGCGGTTGCGCTCCAGCACTGCCATTGGCCACCGCGCCCAGCTCCCAGGCCTCGTAGCCAGTGTCTTGGCAGATTGCGAGAGCTTGATCCGCTGCAGCTGCCGGCACCACTAGGCAGTAGCCCACCCCCAAATTGAAGGTGTTCCAGAGATCGGCCTCCGGCACTTCGCCGGCTTGCTGCAGCCAGTGGAACAGAGCTGGACGCTGCCAGCTGGCTGGGTCGATCACGCCGTGCACCCCAGTGGGCAGGCAGCGGGGCAGGTTTTCAGGCAGGCCGCCGCCGGTGATGTGGGCCATGCCGTTTATGGGCACCTTGCTGGCAAGCAAGGCTTTAACCAAGGTTCCATAGAGACGGGTGGGGGCGAGCAGGGCATCTATCAGGTTTTGGTTGCTGTGGGGCAGGGTCGTGAGTTCATCGACTGCCTGGCTCTCAAGAATGCGGCGCACCAGGCTGAAGCCATTGCTATGGACCCCACTGCTGGCCACCGCCAGGATGCGATCCCCTGGACTAACGGCCCGTCCATCGATCAGGGCGCTCGCCTCGACCACGGCCACGCAGAAACCGGCCAGGTCGTAGCGGCCCGGGGCATAGAAGCCAGGCATTTCGGCTGTTTCGCCGCCAAGAAGGGCGCAGCCGCTTTGGCGGCAACCATCGGCGATGCCCTCCACCACCTCAGCCATGGCCTCCGGGCTGAGCTTGCCTGTGGCGATGTAATCAAGGAAGAAAAGCGGCTCGGCCCCGCTGGTGATTACGTCGTTGACGCACATAGCCACCAAGTCGATGCCCACATCGTGGTGGCGGCCGTAGGCCTGAGCCAGCTCAAGCTTGGTGCCAACCCCGTCGGTGCCGGAGACCAGCAGGGGATCCCGTAGCCCGGCGGGCAGTCGGCATAGCCCCCCGAAGCCTCCGAGCCCGCCCACAACCTCAGGGCGCCGTGTCGCTTCAACACTGGATCGGATCCGCTCCACAAACTCCCTGCCTGCGACCACATCCACCCCGGCTGTGCGGTAGTCCATCCCGTGCGAACCCATCTGCAGCTCCGATCCTCTGATGCCACCTGCCCAAATCCGGGGCCAATTGCCCGATTGGCACCCCAAACGATTAGCTGCGCTGATGATTGTGATTTGGGTCGCTGATCCTCGCTGGCCTTGCCTACCCCCGCTCAGCCCTGTAAGCGCCTGCCCTGGTCGCTTGGATGACAATTGCTGATCAATCTTGTAGGTGTCGTTTTTGACCGAAACGGCCGGCTGAAGCAGTTAACTTTGCCCTGTCGTCAATTCCCGATAGGAACCCCGAACGCGAATTCGTATCTCAACTCCATTCAGTTTGAGATCGAATCCAACGCTGACGAATCACTAATTGCCTCTGGCTGGTGATTGCCGCAACAGCGGCGAGTTTCGTTTGTTATGCGCAGCACCTTCTCCCTTGGGGCTCTCGCCCTGCTTCTCTCCGGCAGTGCTTTGGTTCCCGCCATCGCCGAGTCCAGCCTCGCCTCAACCAGCAACGATGCTGTAGCGATGGCTGTTTCCAGCCCTGAGCCCCAAGGCCCTTCGCCTGCAGTCGCCATCCGCGAGGTTGATGTGGAGCTGTCACCAAGTGACACCCAGATCAAGCAGGCTCCTCCGACCCCTATCGCTCCTGCCCCAAAGCCAGCGCCCCGTGTGGTGCATAGCTCCAAGGGTCAGGCAAGTTGGTACGGCCCCGGATTCTTCGGCAACCGCACTGCCAACGGCGAAGTCTTTCGTCCTGGCACCCTCACGGCGGCCCACCGCACCCTGCCTTTCGGCACCAAGGTGCGTGTGACCAACCTCTGGAATGGCCGCACCGCCGTGGTGCGCATCAACGACCGGGGTCCTTTCCACGGCAACCGCGTCATTGACATTGCCCATGGAGCTGCCCAGTCCTTAGGCCTCACAGCCAGTGGCGTTGCTCAAGTGCGTCTCGAAGTGCTCCAGTGAGCTGAGCTAAGCCAGCTCCCCTCAATCAGCCCATCCGCCAATCTGGCGGGTGGGTTTTTTGTTGGCTGCCGCCGCTCTTTCCTTGGACCTGCTCGAAACATGCCAAGACCTAGCCGCCTGGCGGCAGCAGCAGCAGGCTCCCCTGCATTTCGTGCCCACGATGGGGTCGCTGCATGAGGGTCATCAGCAGCTGATTCGCCGAGCAGCGGCACTGAGGCAAGGGTCAGGCCAGCCCCCATCTGTGTTGCTGAGTGTGTTTGTCAATCCCCTGCAGTTCGGCCCTGGGGAAGATCTCGAGTCCTATCCCCGGGACCTCCGTTCCGACATTGATCTAGCCGCCGCCGCCGGTGCCACGGCCCTGTTTGCTCCCAGCGTGGCGGAGATCTACCCCCGGGGCGAGGCCGGCTTGACCCGGGTGGTGCCGCCTTTGCTTTTGCGTCAGGGGCTCTGTGGCCTCCACCGGCCCCAGCACTTTGAGGGGGTGGCCACCGTGGTGATTCGGCTGCTGACCCTGGTGCGCCCTGATCTCCTGCTGCTTGGCGAAAAGGATTGGCAGCAGCTGGTGATCCTGAGGCGGGTGGTGGCGGATCTGGGCTTGCCGCTGCGCATTCAGGGCTGCCCCACAGTGCGGGAGGCCGATGGGCTCGCCTGCAGCTCCCGCAACCGTCGCCTTTCCCCCTCCCAGCGCCAGCAGGCCGCGGCGCTGCCAGCTGGTCTGGCGGCTGCGGCTGCCCAACTGCGTGGCGGCCTTTCCCAAGCCCCAGCGCTCACTTCCCAGCTGGCCCAGCAGCTGGAAGCGGCGGGCCTGAGGGTGGATTATGTGGAGCTTGTGGCTCCCCATAGCCTGGAGCCATTGCAGCAAGTGCAAGGCTTGGCCCTGCTCGCCACTGCGGTGCACTGCGGTTCAAGCCGCCTGATCGACCATTGTTTTCTGATGTCTCGTCTGCCGATCGTTGCCATTGATGGACCAGCGGGGGCGGGCAAGAGCACCGTCACCCGTGCCTTTGCGCGCCAAATGGGCCTGGTTTACCTGGACACCGGCGCCATGTACCGGGCCCTCACCTGGTGGGTGCTGCGCCAGGAAGCCGACCCTGCCGATGCGGCGGCTGTGGAACCCCTGCTGCTGGGCCTGGATCTGCAGCTCAGTGCCAGCGGCGCCGGCGAGCAGCTGGTGAGCATCAATGGCTTCGACGTGGCCGAGGCGATTCGCAGCCCGGAGGTAACGGCCCAGGTCTCCCTGGTGGCTGCCCACGGCTGTGTGCGCCAGGCCCTCACTGCCCAGCAGCAGGCCATGGGGCTTAAGGGGGGGCTGGTGGCCGAGGGCCGCGACATCGGCACCGCCGTTTTCCCCGACGCCGAGCTCAAGGTTTTTCTCACGGCCACTGCGGCGGAGCGGGCCCGCCGTCGCGCCCAAGACCTCGAGCGGCGGGGCTTTGAGGTGCCACCTCTGGCTGAACTGGAGGCCCAGATAGTTGCCCGTGATCACCAGGATTCCAGCCGGGAGGTGGCTCCGCTGTGCCAGGCAGCGGATGCGGTGGAGCTGGTTACGGACGGTATGGCCATTGAGGCTGTGATCCAGGCACTCGTGGACCTGTTCCGCGAGAGGGTTCCGGAGGAGGCCTGGCCGGCCGCTAACGGCGTTTAGTCGTTTAGACGTCTAGGGCCTGCAGCAGGCCACTGCAGGCGTCTTCCAGTAGGTCGAGCACGTGCTCAAATCCCTCGGCTCCCCCGTAATAGGGATCGGGCACTTCGCTGACATCAAACCGACTGCAATAGCGCAGTAGCGGCTCGATGCGGGCGAGGCTGCTGCCGCCAGCTTTCCCGGCTAGGGCTTGCACCTGAAGCAGGTTGCTGGCGTCCATGGTGAGGATGTGGTCGAAGCGGTTGAGGTCCGCTCGCTCCAGCTGTCGCGCCCGGCTGGGTAGCTGGATGCCGCGGCGGCTGGCGGCTGCGCGCATGCGGGCATCGGCAGCCTTGCCCACATGCCAGCCCCCGGTGCCAGCCGAATCCACCACAAACCGCTCACCAGCCTGAGATTGCTGGAGCAGGTGCAAAAACACCCCTTCAGCGGCTGGGGAGCGGCAGATGTTGCCCAGGCAGACAAACAGCACCTGTTTCTTCATTGCAGCTCCAGCCGTGAAAGGGCCAAGTTGGCGCGCCTCTGCACCACCGGAGCGTTGTCTGCGGCCGCTTCCTGCAGTGTGAGCAGGCCCTGTTGGGCCAGCTGCCTCTCCGGTCCTGCCGCGGGCAGGCCAGCTGCCAGCAACTCCAACCCCACTGCCACCGCGTAGCGCACCACCCACTCGCCGTCGCTAGTGGCGGCCAGCAGGGCTCCTAGGCACTGACGCCGCACAGCTTGCTGTTGGTCAGGGGGGAGCTCGTCCAGTTGCAGTTGGCCGAGCCCCTTGGCGGCAGCCCGGCGCACGCTGGCAGCTACGTCGCTGCCGAGGGCATCGAGCAGCAGCTCTAGCCCACGCACATCACCGATGCCGGCGAGGGCGCGCACGGCCCAGGCCCTAGCCCCGTAATTCACTGGGTCGAGCTGCAACAGGGCTTCCACGGCCGCTGGCCCCAGGCTGATCAGCCCCTTCACGGCGGCTACCGCCGCACCGGGGTTGTTGAAGCCCAACACCTCCACCAGCACTGGAGCTGCGCTGGCATCGGCGCAGCTGGCCAGTTCCTGGGTGGCTTGCTGTAGGGCCAGGGCACTGCCGGCCTGTTGCAGGGCTGCAATCCGGGCTGCCACCAGTGAAACCTGGCTCATAGCAAGGTGTCCATGTAGGCCAGCAGGGCCTCGTCGCCGGGGTCGCCGCTGCCCTTTTCCACCAGCCCCCGCAGGGCAATCAATTTCAGACTGTTTTCGGCAAGGGTGGCGGCAATGGCTTTAAATCCGGGCCGCCAGCCGGCGGCACCTAGATCCATCAGGGCTGCATGACGCACCTGCAGCTGGGGATGGTCAAGTAGGTCCACAAGCAGTTCCCCCCAGCGCGCCTCACCGCTCAGTTGCAGCAGGGTGCGGGCCGCAGCGCTGCGGATCAGGGGGCTCTCGTGGCCGAGGAAGGGTTTCACCACGGCCAGCACCCGCGGCTCGTTGACACCGATGTCGCCCAAGGCCTCCAGCAGAGCTTCGCAGGGTTCCATCAGGCGGTGGCTGTTGGCCTGCTGGACGCCAGCCACGGCGGGGCCGCTGGCTAGCCTCTCGCAGAGAGCCTCAATGGCTTCGCTGGCCCCGAGTTGGCCCAGGGCCCGGGCTGCCGCTTCCCGTAGTCCGTCGTCGCCGTCCTGCAGGGTGTCGAGCAGGTCGGGGATGGC
The DNA here is from genome assembly GCF_024345755.1 of Cyanobium sp. L1E-Cus. Taxonomy (NCBI): domain Bacteria; kingdom Bacillati; phylum Cyanobacteriota; class Cyanophyceae; order Synechococcales; family Prochlorococcaceae; genus Cyanobium; species Cyanobium sp. L1E-Cus. The sequence goes on from NZ_JAGQBS010000008.1 coordinate 102,241, forward strand.
CGCTTGTGCTGCTGGAGCCAGTTTGCCGAGGGAGCGGGCGGCATTGCGGGCTACTGCGTTCTCCTCGACGCCGGCCCCGCTATCCCTGGGCCGGCGTCGACGCAGGGCTTGTTGCAATAGGGGCACTGCCTCTGGGTGCTGGCTGCGCATTCGGCCCAGCCACCAGGCTCCGTAGTACTGCTGGGAGGAGTCTTCGCTCTGGCGGAGCCGGCGCAGGGCTTCCTGCTCACTAATGGGTTCGCCTGCCTGGGGGGGGCTGGCGTCGTCGTCGGCCATGGGTGCTGTCGCGAGACGCGGGCTCCAAGTGATGTTGCCACTGCCCGGTCTGGTTCGAAATTTCAGCTTGGGCATGATTCCGGCAGGTCCGCTGAGGCCTGGCTCTCAATGAGTGAGAGCCAGCCAGGCACCGGAATCGCATAAATGGGGCTTTCAAAGCATCAACTCAGCCCCAGGACCAACGCGCGTGGCGGGCCTACTACTCCAGTCGTGAACTCTTCGCAAAGGGGCAAACCAATCCAGGGCGCCCCCTCTAAGTTGCTGCCGACATACCTGTTCCTCAGACCGGCACCTATGGCTGTTGCGCTCGCTTCCCAACTGCGTGAAGGCACCAAAAAGGCCCACACGATGGCGGAGAACACCGGCTTCGTGAGCTGCTTCCTCAAGGGGGTGGTGGATAAGGCCAGCTACCGCACCCTGGTGGCCGACCTTTATTTCGTGTACACGGCCATGGAGGAGGAGTTTGGCCGGCTTAGGGAGCATCCGGTGGTGGGCCCAGTGGCTTTCCCAGAGCTGAACCGGCGCGAAAGTCTCGAGCAGGATCTTGCCTTTTATTTCGGTGGCGACTGGCGTAATGCGGTCCAACCCACCCCTGGAGCCCAGCAATACGTAGAGCGGCTGCACCAGGTGGCTCAGGAGTGCCCGGAGCTGCTGGTGGGTCACCACTACACCCGCTACATAGGTGATCTTTCTGGAGGCCAGATCCTCAAGAACATCGCCCAGAAGGCGATGAGCCTGGGCGAGCACGATGGCCTGCGTTTCTACGAATTCGCGGCTATTCCCGATGAGAAGGGCTTCAAGGCCAACTACCGCACCACCCTCGACGCCCTGCCGATCGACCAAGCCATGGCCGATCGCATTGTGGAGGAGGCCAACCACGCCTTCCACCTGAACATGACCATGTTCCAGGAACTGGAAGGCAATCTGATCGCTGCCATTGGCAAGGTTCTGTTTGGCTTCCTTACCCGGCGTCAGCGTTCGGGCAGCACGGAAGTGGTGGCGGCCTGAGGCTTAGCGGCGCTTGGATCGGACCCATCAGTCCTCAATTAGATCAACGCTCACCAGCCGGGTGAGACCTCCAGGGGTGGCTGGGTCGATGGTGCCTGGCTTGAAGTTGGCCTGAAACCACCACTGGCGACCATCTTTGCTGCGCCGCTCGACACGGAAGTTGTCCAGTCCCTGCTCCCGCAGTGCCAGTTGCAAAGCATCTCCGCTGCAGCCGGCGCAAGTCACGGAAACTGGCGCTAGTCCAGGCACTTCGACGCAATAGACGGGCATGGGCTTAAGGAGATAGCTCAGGCTGCCACAAGAACCGAGTAGGGCTCAGGGAGCGTCATCCGTAGCGGTGACAACGCAACCCCCCATCCGGCAGGCCTAGGGTTGCAAAACTTCATGATTGGGCTTTGCGGGATGACTTCTGCCCCAGATCTGGCTTCCCTCTATCAGTTGCTGTCTCTCCAAGAGCGCCCGATCCTGCCCTCGGGCGAGCGTCGCGCAATCCTGGGTTGTGGCTATGTGGGCGAAGCGGTTGCCAAATCCTGGAAGCAGGAAGGGCATGCACTTTGGGGCACCACAACCCGGCATGAACGCTTGGCAGAGCTGGCCGACCTAGTAGGGAATCCGCTGGTTTTTGATTCGACGGATCCCTCCAGCAGTCTGGACTTCGCAGCAGATCTCGACGGCATCTTGGTGTCCTTCGCTCCGTCGAAGAGTTCCAGTGTTGAGCTGAGCCAATACGAGCAGACCTTTCTTGGCGGTCTGCAACGGCTGATCGAAACGCTTAGCCGTCGGCCTGTCAGCTCGCCACTCCAGCTTGTTCACCTAAGTAGCTGTGGCGTGTATGGCAACCGGCAGGGAGCGCTCACAAGTGAGAGCGATCCAACTGATTCAAATCATCCAGTGAATTCCGTGCTCGTGAGGGCAGAGCAGATGATCGCGTCGGTCCGCTCCGAATCGATCAAGGTCTGCGTGTTGCGCCTCGGTGGCATATATGGGCCTGGACGTGATATTCCGGCCATGTTGCTCAGTGCAGCTGGCGGATTAGTGCAGCGTAATGGCTTGAATGTGCCGTGCTGGATTCACCGCGACGACATCGTTCGCGGTATCAACTTCGCCTTTGACCAAGGCCTGAATGACACGTACAACCTGGTCAATGATACCCAGTACAACGGCCAGGAGCTCACAAATCGGTTGTGTGAGCGCGCTGGGCTGCCACTGGCCAAGTGGTTGACCAGAGACACCAGCGATCGAATCCTTAATGCGCGGGTGAGTAATGAGAAGCTTAAGCAGCTTGGCTTCAGCCTCTCTCATCCATGCATGGTGGGCTGATAGCGGCGCTCTATCCAGGCCAAGAGATTGTGATTGGCATCAAACTCCATTGTTAGATGCACAAAGTTTTGACGATCTAGTATGCAGCCGAAGTGGAGGCCAAATGAATGCTTTGGCAAAATCTCCGGCAGGCTGCAGATTAAATTATCTGCAAATAGCCCGTTCACTTCATTTTTGATAAACCATTCGCTACAGAATGGCGCCAGCCGCTGTTCTGACATTGCAATTCCAGAACTGAATCCGGGTCTGATCACTGATTCCACCCCTTGCCAGCCAATGACGGTCTCTAATACCGCCTCCAACGATTGAAACTGAGTGCGTTCTGGGTCAGGACTGGTGCGTTGGCAGCGGAAGGGTGTGGCGGCGATTGAGTCCAGCAGCATCTGTCCATCCGGTTGTTGCTGGTAAAGCGCAACCAGCATCGAACGACTGCGACCGCTGAAGAAGTTCACTTCATGCCCAGCACGCGCGACGCTGCCTGCCATTTGCAGGCTCGACTGACCTGCAGTCTGCGGAAAATGCCAGCAGTTGTGGCTGAGGTTGTAATTGTGCCGATATAGGGGGAAGCGGCGTTCTCCACCCGGTGCGAATCGAAGGCCGGTTCCATGCCATTCACCCGTATGCGCATCCGAGAAGCGGATGGCGTAAAGCGAGGCCTCCGGGTTGACGGTGCCCTGCTTCATGTTCATGCCGTCGCCGTTGCGGCCATACCAGGTGGTTGTTCCCTGCCAGTCGCCATCAAAGCTGGCGCGCATAAGGTCCCATTGCCGATCAGCTGCGGCTTTGGCGTGGTTATCTGAAGCTTCCATCGTCTTCAGTTTGGTAATCGGGTTTTCCAGAATCGTTGTTTCGTGATCAGAGGGGTCCGCAGCGAAAAGTTTATGGGGCTCTCAGGCCACTATCCGCTGGTGAAAGATCCCTGGGGCTGGGGCGTGGCTTGATCCACTTCGTTGTCAGGGCTGACCCTAAACGTTTCTTAATTAACCGAGCGAGTGCAGCTGCAAGCGGTTGTAGACCTAAGGTGATGATTGGCCTCATGATCGCCAAGCCATGGCCAAGGTAGGTGTGCTCCTGCTGAACCTCGGGGGTCCGGAGCGCATCCAGGATGTCGGCCCTTTTCTCTACAACCTGTTCTCGGATCCGGAGATCATCCGGCTACCCAACCCGGCTCTGCAGAAACCTCTGGCTTGGCTGATCAGCAGTCTGCGGGCGAGCAAGTCGCAGGAGGCTTATCGCTCTATCGGCGGTGGCTCGCCACTGCGGCGAATCACCGAGCAGCAGGCGCGGGAGCTGCAGAGTGCCCTGCGCCTGCTTGGGATCGAGGCCACCAGCTACGTGGCGATGCGCTACTGGCACCCATTCACCGAATCGGCGGTGGCAGACATCAAAGCCGACGATGTGGATGAGGTGGTGGTGCTGCCTCTTTACCCTCACTTCTCAATTAGCACCAGCGGTTCCAGCTTTAGGGAGCTTCAGCGTCTTCGTCAGGCTGATCCTGTCTTCGCAGCTTTGCCGATTCGATGCATCCGCAGCTACCACGATGACCGGGGCTATATCGACGCCATGGCCGGGCTGATCGCCCGCGAGATCCAGGCCTGCCCGGACCCTGACAGCGCCCACGTGTTCTTCAGCGCCCACGGTGTTCCTAAGAGCTACGTGGAAGAAGCGGGCGATCCCTACCAAGGGGAGATCGAAACCTGCGCCCGGCTGATCATCGAGAAGTTGGAGGCCACATTGGGCCACAGCAACTCTTTCACCCTTGCTTATCAGAGCCGGGTGGGTCCTGTGGAGTGGCTCAAGCCCTACACCGACGAGGCATTGGCGGAGCTAGGGCGGCAGGGTGTGAAGGATCTGGTGGTTGTGCCGATCAGTTTTGTGAGCGAGCACATCGAGACCCTTGAAGAGATCGACATTGAGTACCGCAAGCTGGCTTTCGAGTCGGGCATCACTAATTTTCGGCGTGTGCCGGCGCTTGACACCAACCCTGCTTTCATCCAGGGGCTTGCGCGACTTGTCCAGCAGGCCCTGGATGGGCCCGAAGTGAATCTTGACCAGGCGGCGGCTTTGCCCAGCACCGTGAAGCTCTACCCCCAAGACAAGTGGGCTTGGGGCTGGAACAACAGCTCAGAAGTGTGGAATGGCCGCTTAGCTATGGTCGGATTCTCCGCTTTCCTGGTGGAGCTGATCAGTGGAAGTGGCCCTCTTCATGCCATAGGTCTGCTTTGATCTCCTTTTTACTAGGGATAGTGTCTATCCAGATCGAACAACACCTCATGGATATATGTCTCGGTCCATTCCGTGCCGTGAAAGCGGCCGAGCATCCCCCTTGCCGGATCTTTCTCTGCCCGGTAGCTGGTGTAGCGCCTTTGGCCATTGAGTAATATCGCTGAGCGATCGTCTGCTACGGGGGATGCTTCATCCACGAGCTGTAAATAAAGCTTTAAATACTCAGCAAAGGCTTGGAATATAACGGTACTGATCAGCTCATCGGAGGCTGCTCCCAAAGGTAGACGGGTCCAGAGAAATGCAGGCGAAAAGTAAGGTTCCGCCTCAGCAGGAATGGGTCCGCCATCAGGTAAGTGAGGTTTCCAGTTGTTAAAAATTGGGAGCAATCTATCCCAGACTGGTTGGGTATGGAGGGAATCGCTGCGGTCAACTGGCTGCAGGTCAAGGGCTAGCAGATGGCCTGAGGGCAGCGTGACCAAATCTGCTCCGAAGAAAGGCAGATCAAAACGGCAGTGGGGATTGATGACTAGGTTCAGCACGGACGCTGCTGGCCCCGCCTCCACGCAGGCGGCCCTCACCTGGCGAAGTTTGTTGGTTTGACATGCCCAGGTTGCAGTTTGCACAACTACCGGCTGTGCCTTCGAACCGGTGGATCCGGTTTTTTGCAGAAACTGCTCCGGCACGGGGTAGGCGGCTGGCTCCAATGCCTGAAGCATTTCGACTGCATGATCAAGAAAGGGCTGCCAACGCCAACCGGGGATTCTGACCTGGTCAAGGCTGCAGCTTTGCGGTGCTGTCATTGCTGCGGGCTAGATGGGAAAAGGAACTCGTGCAGAAAACGATCCGACCAAGCCTTGCCGAAGTGGCTGCTAAACAGGCCGTGAGCCGGATCTCTTTCGGCGCTATAGACATCGTATGCCTCCTGCAGGGTTTTCACCTTTTCTGCTGTAACTATGGAAGTGCGTTGGCCGGCTTCGGCGCTGAGCTGCCAGTAGCAGTCGAGAAAGGCAGTGAAAGCTCTGGGCAAAGATTCCTGCGCCTCCTCAGCTCCTCCACGGCAGAACAGCAGCCAGGGCGAAAAATATTGGTTTGGATCAAATGAGCGCATCGCCTCAGCACCGTGAAGATCCGGGTGGCGTGAAATAAGTTCTTTTAGGCCTTGATAATAGGTGTCAAGATAATTTTGATCCTGCAGTAGTGGCTGAAAATCAAGCACTGCGACCAGCTTGCCGCGGGTGCCGAACCAAAGGAGATCGATTCCCATAAGGGGCTGATCGTTGTTGTATTCGGGATAGGCCACCGAATTCAACACTTGCAGGCTGTCCCCCGCGTCCATCCTGGTCACCCGCCAGCGCCGGAACCCAGGCACCTGCCAGAGCCAGCTTTGGATCACGCTCTGCCTCTTCGGGGAGCGACATTCAGCTAGCCCATCGGGTGGGGCAATGGGCTGCGCTCCAGACCGTTCCAGCCTGCTATTGAGCTCTTGCAAAAAAGGGTCAAACATCTCGGAGTGCTCAGGAGCAGGGTGGGTTAACGGAAACCGGCGGCCATGGAATCGGCGCTTTCCCGAAGCGACTGCAGAGTTGCGTCGGAGGGGCAACGAAGCTCCGTGCAGTAGGTGGTCATCGACACACCATCGAGACACTGCACTGAGCTCACCCGCATTCGCACCTGATCCGTGACGAACCAGCAGCGCTCCGTGCCGACATTGCTGTCATAGCGCGTGGTAACGGTCATGACGCCATCAGTTGAAAAGGTGTATTGACTGAGGACGGGCTGCTTCTCCACGTAGCCCTTGTCCCGGACCAGAAAACCCTGAGTGGGATCTCCTGCCAGAGGGATATCTATTAATACAGCCGCTTGATCATCTGTTCTGGCTAGGGGTTTAAGATTGCTCTCCCACCAGAAACGGGCCCCTCCTGCTGCTAGTAGAGGGTTGATATTAAGAGTTAGACATATCTGCTCGACGGCTGGATCCTCAGCGGAGAAGGGCTCGATAACAAGATTGGAATCGCCGAATTCATCATCTTGGTGGTCGAGGTGGTGCACAGCCCGTCGCGTCAGCCAGGTCCCTCGACTGGCCGCCAAGAACTGGTCCATCGTTCGGGCTGGGTCCATGGGTGCCACGGGCGTGTGAGGGGGATGGGAGTTAGTCCTGCTCGGACTTCTGGGACTCAAGCTGAGCCAGAATTGCTTCTAACTTCTGCAGCTCGGGATGCTGAGCCAGGGTGAAGTCCACTTGCTTCTGAGGGAGCTTCAGTCTTTGCCCCATGCCGATCACATCTTTGATAAGTCGATCGCGGTAGGCCGCTAGCTGATCAATCGACTCCTCCAACTCCTGCCGGCTGGGATCGGATGCGTTGATTGCAGACGTGTCGGCGCGAGGGGGAGTGCCGTCGGTCATGGCTTGGATTGGGCGGATGTCAGCATACGGAGTCGACCGCTGCGATCCACTAGAGCAGCTTCAAATGGGTCGCATCCATGGTGAAAATGGAAGAAAAGATAAATCTCCTGGTGCTTTGTTCCGCGATTAGGAGGGAGTGCGTGCCTTCCCCTTGCCAAAACCCTTTGCCAGCGCTGCACTTTTCAAGTCCGAGCGCGATGGGTGACGAAAGTTTGCATGATTGGCTTGATGGGGGGCCTGAGGCGGGAGATGACCGTAGTTTCCCCTTACGCCTTCCCCGAGAGGCAGCTACGCCATACAGACCTGAACAGATCTAACGATCTTCACTGGCTGTCAATTGGCTAAGCACAAGCACCCCTGGCCCCTTTCCCATGCTCGACGCCTTTTCACGCGCTGTCGTCAGCGCAGATTCGAAGACTGCCCCTATTGGAGGCGGTGAGCTCGCTGCTCTCCGTAACTATGTTACTGAGGGAAATAAGCGTCTAGACGCTGTTAACGCCATCACCAGCAATGCCTCCTGCATCGTTTCAGATGCAGTCACCGGCATGATCTGCGAAAACACTGGCCTGATCCAGGCTGGTGGCAACTGCTATCCCAACCGCCGCATGGCCGCCTGCCTGCGCGATGGCGAAATTGTGCTTCGCTACATCAGCTACGCGCTGCTGGCAGGCGACGCATCGGTTTTGGACGACCGCTGCCTGAACGGCCTCAAGGAGACCTACATCGCTCTGGGCGTTCCCCTTCAGTCTGCCGCTCGCGCCGTGGCCATCATGAAGGCTTCTTCCACAGCTCACATCAACGAGACAAACACCAGCGGCACCAACCCTGTGGAAACCCGTTTCCGCAAGATGGAAACCGTTCAGGGCGACTGCTCCGCTCTAGTGGCTGAAGCTGCTACCTACTTTGACCGTGTGATCAGCGGCCTCAGCTGATTCATCCGAAGAGATTGCTTTTTTTAAACCACTACTACTCAATTAAACGAGGATCTTCACGATGAAGTCTGTTGTGACCACTGTTGTGACCGCCGCTGATGCCGCTGGTCGCTTCCCCTCCCAGAACGACCTGGAAGCTGTTCAGGGCAACATTCAGCGAGCTACTGCTCGCCTTGAAGCTGCTGAAAAGCTGGCTGCCGGTCTGGACAAAGTGACCAAGGAGGCTGGTGACGCCTGCTTCAGCAAGTACCCCTACCTCAAGCAAGCTGGCGAAGCTGGTGAGAACCAGGTCAAGGTGGACAAGTGCTACCGCGACATCGCTCACTATCTGCGTCTGATCAACTACTGCCTGGTTGTGGGCGGCACTGGCCCTCTCGATGAGTGGGGCATTGCCGGAGCCCGTGAGGTGTACCGCACCCTGCGTCTGCCTACCGCTGCTTACGTGGAAGCGCTCACCTTCACCCGCGATCGGGCTTGCTCCCCTCGTGACATGAGCCCCCAGGCTCTCAATGAGTTGAAGTCGTACCTTGATTACGCCATCAACGCCCTCTCCTGATCAGTTTCTGATTAATTGTTGAGGACAAACCAGGGAGGCCTTCGGGCCTCCTTTTTTGTGTGAAAATTAGCCGTCGCCTACCCCCTCTCCTCGATGGAAATGGAAGCATTAGATATCTTATTTGATGATCTTGCCCACCCTAATCCTTATATTCAAAGCCAGGCTTTTATGGCCATGGTCAGGGATTGGCCTCAGCAAGCTCTACCTCGCCTGCTTGGTTTGTTGGCCCAACCGGATATAGCTTTACGCAGGGCTTCTGTTCGTGGTATTGGCGCCTTTGGCGCGGCAGCCTTGCTGCCCTTAGCGGATCTTCTTATGGCTAGCACGGACAGTACTATCCGCGCCAGCTGCGTGAAGGCCTATGCCCAGGTGGCTTCAAACCAGCCTGGGATCCATTTCCCCGAGACAGCGATGCAGGCTCTCGAGGAGGCACTTAGCGACGACTCACCGGTTGTGGCTGTTGCTTCGGTGATGGCCCTTGGGCAGGTTGGTGGGCAGGCGGTGCCGCTGTTGCTAAGAGTGGTGGGCGGTGATAATCCAGCCCAGGCGGTAGCAGCTGTCAATGCACTCGCCCAGATTGATGATCCTGCAATTGAACCAACTCTTAAGGATCTGCAGCGCCAACCAAAGTTAGATAGTTATGTGCGAGAGACCCTTGAATCAGCCTTGGCTCGAATAAGGGACCTGCAAGCACGTCAACCTCAGCCGGGCTGACGCGAGACGATTGTTATCCTCACTTGCTTAGCTGACTGATCGCTAGCTCTAGCACTAATCTGACACCAGGTTGTACTTCCTGTTCCACACTTGCTTTTAAGTCAGGCAATGCATCCCTGGCCCCTAGCTTCATCAGCGATAGAGCAGCGTTTTTGCGAACCTGTTCTTCCGAGTCGGTGAGCAGGGGGAGCAGGCGCGGGCAGGCCCATTCTGGCTCCTGCAACTTCCCCATCAGCGTTGCAGCTTCTGCCCGCACTTCGGAGTCCAGGTCATCCAGCGCGGTTAGAAGCAGCTGTCTCGCCTCGTCATCCCCCAAAGACTGGATCTGTTCGCCGAGAGCTGCTATTGCTGCCGCTCTTATCCTGGCATCCGGCGAGCTGGCTGCTTGGCGAAGCGCTTCGGGCGCCTTGGCGCCGATAAAAGCGATCCCCCAGCTGGCCAGCCCCTGTTGCATGGCCGAAGCTTTTGGATGAACCAGCACTGAGAGGAGTGGATTGAGAGCCTGCTCGCCGACTGCAGCCATCGCTCCGACCGCTGATCCCTGCACAACGGGATCCGAATCTGAGAGTAGGGTTTCGAGTAAAACGGGCAAGGCAGCTGGATCTGCAATCAGGGTCAGAGTCTTAGCTGCAGCGCGTCGAACGGTGACGTTGTCGTGAGACTGCAATGCACGGCAGAGAGTTGGCACCGCTGCAGCACCCACTGCTCCAAGGCTTTCGGCAAAGGTGAGCCGCATCAAGCCCCTGGTATCGCCGAGACCAGCCACCATGCGCTCAATAGCTGGGGTGTCGGATGAAGGAACTAACCCCTGACGAAGTTGGGAACGAAGCTCTGCAGCAAGAATGTTGGCTTCCTCAACGCTCAGTTGCTGGATTCCAGATGCGGGGGTAGCGGACAGCTCGGCAGACAAGGGTCCCTCCTATTGAACTAATTATCAGGGATAGCCGCCGCGATCCTATGGTGGGCTTAACAAGATCAGGACATGACACGCTTTTTGCTCTCCCACAACCTTCAGGTGGTTTCCGACAACCTGAAGGGCTTGAATTCCGCGGAACTGGCGGCTGGTCTCGTTGCACACCTGTCCACCGATGTCCGGGTTCAGGCAGTCAGCCACCCTCACTGGTTGGTTCAGGTGGAAGCCGACCTGCTGCCCGTCGATTTGGCCAATGCCGTACTCCTGGCCTGGCGACAGCTTCGCTGCTCTGCAGGTGCTACTGATCATGATTGCCAGCTGTTGGCCTTAGGTGGACGCAAGGACGATCAAGGCGCCTCTGGAGCGTTGCTGCAGCAGAGTGACTGGGGGGTCGATGTGGTGGAGACTCTGAACACCGCCGCTTTCCTTCAGTCAATCAACTGGGATCTGCTCAAACAGGGGCGTGCTCCTGATGGTGTGTTCGAGCTTCAAGGCTGAGCTGGGCTATTTGCGGCGGCGGCGAGGTGATTGCTGTCCAGACTTGGGTGATTCGACTGGATCCGTAGAGGCTGTGGTCGCCACTGCGGAAACTGAGCTGGCCGCCTCCATCAGACATACCGACGTAACCGGGATTCCATTCTGGTGTAGTTGCTGCATAGTGTGGCTCAGCATATGGCGCGGAACTCGCAGCTTCTGAGCAACCCTCTGGGGAGTTTCAGAATTGATGCTTGTAACAAGTAAAAGCGCACCACATTGATGGGGTCCCATTGTGCCTCTAATTTAGATGGGTTCATATTGAACGCTTCCTGGGCTGGGTTGCATCAAGACACATAACTCTTAAACTTTCAGCGCTCTTGCCCTGCCGGCTATCAGAGTTGGAAGCAGCTCTGCTTTGAGCTCCACAGCCGCGTCCACTTTGACTTCTGAGGACAGTATTTTGGCAAGCTCCAGCAACAGTTACGACAATATCCATCCCGGGCTCAGCCACCATGATGCGCTAGCGATTCTTGAACAATCTCTTGACTCGCTTGATTCTGCCAGCGACTACTACATGGCGGCCGCCCATCTCGTGAATTTCCCCGGCGATAAAACGGAGGAGGCATTATTGAGGCTCATTGATAATTCTTCGGGCGAACAGGCGGTTAACCTTGCGCGCCGCAAAGCGGTCGAAGTTTTGGGCCGGCTTGGGGTTCAACGGGCCATCCCCAGCATTGGGCGTTGCCTAAGGAGCAATGATCACTATCTCGTTGAAAATGCCGCCTGGGCCCTTCTTCAGCTCAATTGCCAGGATGTTGAACTCCATCAGGCAATGCTCCCGCTGCTCAATGATCCAGGCCAGAGCCGCCGGGTTCTTATCCAGGCTCTTGTGGGGTTAGAAGTGCATGCGGCCTTGCCCGTACTTCAATCGCTGCAAGATGAGGCGAATCCAGGGGTTCGCGGCGCTGCTTTGGCCGGGGTTGCACAGCTCAGTGGAGATGGCAGTCGCCTTCAAGAATTGGAAGACCACCTGACCCTGCCTAACCAAATGGACCGGCAGTCGGCGATTCAGGATTTAATTGACTGTCGGGCTACATATCTATTGCCTTCGATTCTCAAGGCGCCCGTGTCCCCTGTGTTCAGGTTGCGCGCTCTGCGGACACTCTGGCCTGGCCAAGACAAAGAACACGCAGGCATTGACCTGCTTACTTGTTTAGATTCGCTGATGTGGGATCAGCCAGAAGGTTTGGTCTTGGCGCACTGCTACGACACTGAACCAACCATATTATTTTTATTTGATGAGTTTTTTGGTACTGACTTTAGCCGTTGCTACCTAGCATTGTCCACATTGAAGCATAGGCCAGTAGAAGAGCTCTGGCCTGTTTTCTGGAAGCGATGGCAGGAGGATGCTTATAATGACTATGGTGCTCATTATTTCTTCATTCAGCTTCTTGGCAGTGTGGATATCTGGCCTTCCGCTGCTACTCCTGTCATTGAGGCATTGCTGCTGGAAGCTATGAACAGCAAGCGCCCACAATTCGGTAAATCAAGAGCGGCTGCTTGCTTGGCTTTGAATAAACACTTTCCTGATATATGGTGCAAAAGTGTGCGGCAGCTTTTGTCCTCCGATTTCACGCCGAGCTGGGAGCTACGTTATGCTGCATTGATGGGTCTTGATTCAATTGATGTTGGGCATAACCATGAAATATTTCAGCTATTACAGAATGCTTTTGCCGTGCAGGATCCTGATGTTTTTGTAGATCGTAGGCGTCAACTGCTTATTTCCGAAAACCGGGTCTGAAAGGACCCACGTTCAGCCCAGTAGCGCTGAATTTCCAGGCCTTTGGGTCTTGGCACAGCTGCTTCAGCTCTCAGTATCTTGAATGTTCGACGGGGCCCCATGGGCCAGTTTCCGATTGCTCTTACAGACCGCACTTGCCCATCAAGCATATTTAGACAGGCTTCAAAACGCTCAAGCTGACTATGATCAATTGTTTCAAAAATAAAGTCTTGGCCTTGGCAAATTAGGTGCTGCGAGCGAATCCAGCTACGGAATTGCTGGATAGCTGGTCCATCAGCTTGCATGGTTTCTGTTTTATCCAATTTGTTCAGATTCTTCTCCCTTATGATTACTTAGACGTGCCCACTCAGCTGTGACTTCATTCTCAAAGCTAGCCACGCGTTCAAAACGTAGTGGCCCATGTTCGGAGCCCCATTGCAAGGTATTGGTAGCTGGATCAAAACCCTGATCTCTACTAATCCAGTTTTCATGATCAACCAACACCTCGCTCACTAGATAGGTAGGCCGCCCATCACGTGGTACTAGGCATTTATTACCAGGCTCTACCTTCCCGCTGAAGCAACCCGGTGTCGTCTCTTGGAAATGCATCGCACAACCGCAGCGTTGTTTGAGGCGATCAATATGAATAAGCTTGAGCAGTTTAGGCGTGAAGCCTGCTCCAGCTAAGCGAATTGGTTGGTCGAATCCAAAATTCTCAACAATCTGCACCTTCTCGGTCGAAATTAGCCGATGTACGCCTTGCCTATATGGTCGCCAAGGATCGTGCCCATAGCTCTGCTCGGAGTAAAAACCAGGGCCCTGAAATATTTCCCAAGGCAGAGGGCGAAAATAGATGTTAATATGGGCAAAATTTACGGGATCTCTCTGTGACTGAGAGAAATTACTGTAGTGTCCAGCTAGAATTTTAGCGAATTTTAGGGTAATACCTATCATGGCGAACTCTACTGGCTGAAGGAATCTAACCGTCTGATTTCAGATGCGAAGGATGTTTGCAGTATTCCTGAGCCGGCTGAAGTTCGCAGCACTGATGAGCGGCAGCGAACATTCTCAGATACGAACCAGATCCTTTCCTCTGCAATCGATTGACCATATTGGGTAGTGAGTATAAAAGTATCATCTTCTAAAAAAGCATAGTTTGATACTGCTTGCTCGGCCTCTGCGTATCCAGCGCTTCGCAGTAAGATTCCTTTTTGATTATCAGTCGGGATTGGAATTAGTACGCATGATCCTGCTGATACTTCACTGGGGCCATCTGGCTCCCAGTCACTTTCTGCATTCCATTCCATTCGGAATGGCAGAAGGGGTTTGGCGTCGTGTATTTTGCAGTCTCTAATTAACTTAAGTACCAACGGATCTTGGAGTCCAATTGGTTCAATCAATACTGAACTGCGAACATCCTCAAATTGCTGAAAAGCAAGAGAATGACCACTTCTCATGGATCGCCAGCGGCCTAGGCTGCGAGCTACAAAAGATTCCAGCTGCATCAACGCTGCTCAGGCCCTGTTTCTGTGAGTGGTCCTTGCAACTGGCAGACGACCTGCCTGAACCATGTGTACCCATGTATCGATCATCATGTTGATCGCAGGCTGCGTTTCTTCAGTGCTCTGATTAATCTGAGTGCACTCTGCTTTGCGATAGTCTTTGTCCTTTAAATTCATGGATTGCAGCCAGGGTGCTTGCTGTTGATGCTTTTGGGAGGCGGCGCAAGAGTTGCCTTAATATACTTATTAAGGCTTTGAACCGCCTCCGGTTTAGTTTGACTTAGGATTCCTTTACTGAGGCGATGCGACCTCCGCGTCGATGAATTGATTGGATGGCTGATGATAGTGAGCTGAAGGGAACGGTTGTCGTTTGCGTTACCCGTCGATTTAGGCCGACTGGATTAACGCTTGTCCAGCGAATAGCGTAGCGCTGGTTGTTGCGACCTCCTGGGCCGGGAGTTTTTTGACTGCCTCCGGGGGCTGATCTGGTCGCCAGGCTGACTAATAATTGTGATTGCCCGTCACCATCAAAACTTGCAAAGCCTGAAGTCAAGGCACGTGTTCTGTTATATGTAAGGTTGGATTCACCTTTCTGGCTTGCCACTCCCCTGTCATAAGGTACTGTATCAAAGCCAAAGACCTCTAGATACTCGGCGCCGTATATATAGCTGTTGATTTCTGCTTCGTATCCTTCTGTGGCTAGGAGCTGAACATGCTTGCTCAGTTCAGCCTGATTTCGTGGGGCGCGGCCTAAGAGATGCTTGAAGTTGAGTTCAACAAATCGATAGGGACCATTTGCATCAAAAAAGAGACGCCGATAGCTGTCGGACAGAGCTAGAGCATTGACCAGCCCCTGCACAGTGAGGTCGCCGTTGATGAATAGACTCTCTGCAGAGACTGAGAGCTCTTCATCAAATAGGTGTGCATTGCCAAATACCTGGCGGTAGGCGGCTTTCAGCTGGGCTTGAGCTTCTGATTGGCGTAAACCCGAATTGGCCCGGTTAAGAGTTTCGATTTCCATTGTTTTTAGGTTGGTAGGGGGGGAGTTCAGAAATTAGCAGTTGTCCCGAATAAATGAACTAGTGTTTTCTAGGTGATTTCGGTCACAGAAATGATCCGACCACCGCGTCTATGGATGTATCCCAGTTGGCTTGTAATGTCATTGCCGCTTACTACGTAACTGGCGTTCGGGTTGCGTTGGCGGCCGCCTGCAGGCTGGGCATTGACGACAATACGGAACCGCTTGGATGTGGGATCAGCTGATCCAGAGGCTGCACCAAGCCTGTTAATCCGTACGGTTGTATTTGTCCAGTTTGTAGGTGCAGATCTTGTTGCTACCGAATTTAGCAGGCTTGAGGCACATTGAATGGTGTCACTGGCCGCATAGCCTTGAACTAGTGCTATGTGTCGATTAAAGGAAACCTGTTCGCGACCATTTTCAGTTGCTACACGCAGGTAGGGAACAGTATTCTCGCCGAAGGTGTTCTGATACTCTTCGCTATCAACGTAGCTGTTGATTTCTGCGTCATAGCCGTGAATGGCTAGCCTTTGTAGATGCTCACTCATCTCGGCCTGAGATGCGGGTGCACGCCCCAAAATATGTTTGAAATTCAGCTCAACAAAACGGTAGGGAGCATTTGTTTCGAAGAAGCGACGGCGATAGTCTGCAGAGAGTCCAATAGCTCTTATAAATTCACGGGTGCTGAGCCTTCCCTCAGCAAACTGGCTTTCTGCTGTTAAGTTGCGCTCGCTGTCCATTACATGGGGATTGCCCAGCACTTGGCGGTATACCGAGCGGATCAGCGCAGTAATCTGATCTGCTGAATCACCGTTGCAGCGCTCGAATACTTCCTGCTGGCGCTGGCCAAGCCCAAAGCCAACGTATAGATCACCACGCATCGGTGTCGAGTCGCCTCCATCGGCACTGTTCCGCTTGACAGGCACTAACATTCCGTTCGAACCAGCCGCTGTTCTACCCATCTGACTTAGGGAACCAGATCGGTAAACCTGTGCAGGCACTTTTATTGATAGCCTGTAGCCGCTAACTAGATTGCCTAGCAGTTGACTTTTGGTTCCTACGGCTGTGTCGCTGCCAGCGAAATTCTGCTCAAGTGCTGCGATCCTGTTGAACGCTGCTTGAGGCTGGCCTACTGGTGAGTTCCAGCTTGTTGGGTATGGAACTGTTTCCTCGCCAAAAGACTTTAGATACTCATCGGAATCAAGATAGCTATTGATTTCTTCTGTGAAGCCACTTGTGGCGATTAATGCCACATGGCTAGCAACCTCTGCTTGATTCTGGGGGGGGCGGCCCAGCAAATGCTTGAAGTTAAGCTCAACTGCTCGATGCGGAGACACGGCATCAAAGAAGCGTGAGCGATAAAAATCGGATTGGGCCAATCTACGTACGAATTCCCGTACGTTTATGTCCCCATTGCGTAATTTTGATTCGGCACTCAGCAGGCGCTCGCTTTCCATCGGCTGAACATTGCCGAATACCTGCCGGTATGCAGCTCTTACTGCTATGTGAAAAGCAGCATTGTCGTTTGCAGTGAATGCAGACGGCGTATTTAGTAGCTGCTGGTTGCGAAATTGATCTTCGCTTGTGGCAGTTTCTACGGTATCAGTCCTTTGTCGAGAAAACCTTGCTGGTGCTTCAAGCAGCTGAGTGGCTCCGAAGTCAAGTGAATTGCTTTGATTTGCTGTCATGGGGCTATGGGATTAGCGGACTTGCTTTGTTAGTTGGAAGATAAGTCGTTAGACGTTTTTGGACATCTAATTCCTTTGTTTTTTGCTGATTTGGGAACTCTGTTGCTAAATAGGGCTGGTTTTGGCAATGGATCAGCTTAATGGTGTGATGCTTGCGATCTTGCCGCCTTCGCGGTGAATAAGTTGATACTGCTCAGATAGCTTGTTGAATGGGACGAAGAGTACTCTGTTCGCTTTCCTATAGCGTGATGTGGGTCGCACGTTATTGGCCCTGTATGCTGTTACTTCAACTCGATAGACTTTGCCTGCTTCACCTGCGAGTACACCTATCCGGGTCACGGGATCTGTCAGGTTGGCAGCTGGCCGGAAGCTCCAGCCTTGGGAATCTTGTGATGAGGGAGCTACCACAGGAAGGGGGCGGTTTTGATAGGCAGCACCGCCAAGACGGCTCCTGATTCCAGCCAAGTTGCCTTTTAGGCTGCTGCTGCTGTTGCCACGTAGCAACTGGAATGACCAGGTGAACTCTTGAAGCGTTGCACAGGATTCTGTTTTCCACCCACGCTGATATGGAACTGTCCACTCACCAAAGGTGTTCTGATATTCGTCAGAATCTAAGAAGCTGTCGATGTCTGCTTCGTAGCCACTTGTATCTAGTCTTTCGGCATGCCCCCGCATTTCCTCAAAATCTGCTGGAGCACGTCCGAGTAGGTGGCGAAAAGCTAGTTCGATATAGCGGTATCGCGCGCATGAGTCAAAAAAGCGCGTGCTATAAAGATCGCTTTTTGCGATACGTCTTACCAGTTCTCTAACGCTGATCTCACCTAGCTTGAACTGCGATTCTGCAACAACTTGTCGTTCGCTCTCCATGACGTAGGCATTCCCAAGCACCTGTCTGTAGACAGCCCGGATTACTGACTCCTTCGCTTGGTCGTCGTCCCCTGGAACTAGCTCACGTGGTGCCTCGCACTCTTGGGAGAAGCTCTCCACACCCAGGATGGAGGCTGGACCAAACGGCATGACTTTCGTGGCGATACCTTGCAATTATCCCCGGCATCCCATAGCCCTCGACCGTAGCTTTATAAACCTCAATCTTTTGTTTCAATCGCTTCGCTTTGTCTGCCATTGCCAGCGCGCTATGCGGGACTTGTTGTGGATCCCAGCAGCGATTCCAGTGTCGTCCGGGTCGCTTGCCTAGTGAGTGGGTTCCAGCAATCCAGTTCGATGTGTGAGCGAGTTAGGAGGTTGGCTAGCTGTATCGTGTCCAAACCCGTAGCTTGACTGAAGTCAGCCCCCTTGATACTTTCAGCCCCATCTAGGATTGCATCTGTTAAATTAGCGGCCCTAAAGTCTGTCTGTTGCAACTGGCTACCGGTAAAGCGTGCGCCTATGCAACGACTGCCTTGCATTTTTGCAAACCTTAGGTCTGCTCCTACAAAACGTGCTCCGTCTAATACTGCACCACTTAGGTCACATCCGCTTAGGTACGCACCCATGAAGTTGGTGTTCTGTAGGTCCATACCCCTGAGATCTGCACCATTCAAAAATGCCCCATTAAGAGCTGCGCCAGGCCCTACTGCACCTGACTTTTCAAGATTAATACCAACGGGTACACGAGTATTTTTATCATAGCGGGCAAGTTTTAAACTGCATCCCTCTAGTAGGCAGGAAGATAGATCTGCACCTCTTATGTCTATACGACAAAGGTTTGCCTGACGCAGATCAAGTGGTTCCAGAACACGGTTGGTCCAGCATGCACCTCGCGCGTCTACGGGTTGATGCTGAGCCGCAGTTGGTTTGCATTTCTCAGGAGCACTCCATTGGCTTGGAACTTCCGGTAGCAAAAATGCTTGATGCTTTTGATTCATTTTCAGGCAGGATTTGATTCTCTAGTGGTCAGACACATCTATGTTCTGTGATTGCGCTCGCTTCGGTAATCGCTCGCTTGGTTTGCTTCACTTCCTGTTATCAGGGCTCGGTTGGTAGCAGAGCGCTGCACAGGTTATCAAAAGCCTTGTTGAGGCAGGTAGCCTCATGACCATGCCCTGAAGTTTCTAGGATCTGTGTGGTTAGTGTACGCATCCGGGATAGCACATACATCATCGCAGGGATAGGTACTTCCATCTCTTTGTATAACTGACGTAATGCGCTCATGCCGGCCATATCTGTTATTTCTGTGCAATCGCACGCCACCCCGTAAATGATCACACGCAGAAACTGTTGGCAATCGCGCCAGCAGGCTTCTGCCCTTGGTTCCGGGTATAGCTCTCCGCCAGCTAGTGTGAGCTGTGGTTGTTGGGCTAGTAATTGTCGCCTTGCTTTGTCGATTACCTGCTTTGACTCCGCTATCAGTAGCTCAATGGCATCTTCTGAGGTATTGCAACAGTTACATATTGTTTTTAATTCTTCTGCGCTTAGGAACCGTTTGGAAGTATCGGCTTTAGCTATCATCACTCCTGCCTCTTCGGGGAGGTTGTTGCGATTGCTTATCCCGCATACTTTTGCAGCCTTGGCAAGTTGGCTGATCACCACTTTCTGCTGAGCTTCTTTAGTCAGGTTCACGATTCCACAGGAGTAGCGGTCAGCCAGCCATGTCGCTCCAAATGGAATGCCCAGACTGCTGTCCCGCCAAGGTCTGGACAGTATTCAGCTGCCAGATCCACTAGTTCTTCTGACACTCCGAGGTTTTTAAGTAGATCCCTTGCTCCGGACGTTCCTTCAACCACGGCTGAACGGATTGCCGCTCCGACAACCCAGGTCAGATTGGTGTCTGATAATTCACCGCTGTTACTTTCGCAGGCAAGTAGAAGATTTTTGTTGCCAGGATGTTTGTCGTGATGGGATTTCCAAAGCCCAATGTCGTCAATTCTTAGGTCTATGCGCAAGCGTGCCTCGCTCGTACCGTACTGAATCTCCTGTTCCTCTCCAGCTTGGTTTATTAAGTCTTTTATGCAAAAAATTTCATTGGGCGGCATGGTGGTTTTTTTGGCAGGAGGACGGTTTCCCCGGGCTGTCTAGTCTTTCTCGAATCTTCGCGCGCGCCTAATGCAACATGCCTATTGCCTTGTCGCACATTCTGCATGCAAGTCTTTATATCTTTTATTTGTTCAATAAAAATAGCCTCCCTTGAGCGGGGAGGCTATTAATCACTTTTTACAGGAAGCCTGATCAAACAAGTGCGTTGATTGCGTAATCGAGGTAATTGTTTGCTTCTGTTGCTGCTTCGCCGGCAAGGCCATGGTTGGCCTTGATGTAGTTAAGAGCTTCCACATACCAGGAGGGGGAGAGCTCAAAAGCGCGATTGATTTCATCAATCCCGGCTATCAGGTACTCATCCATGGGGCCGGTGCCACCAGCCACGAGGCAGTAGGTGACCATGCGGAGGTAGTAGCCGATGTCACGGGAGCACTTGGCCTTGCCACGGGCGTCAGCGGCATAGTTTGCACCCTGCATCTGGGTGGTGTAGGGAAACTTGTTGTAAACGGCCTGGGCAGCGCCGTTCACCAAGTTGTCTGCTTTGGCTGTTAGGCCCTTAGCAGCTGCAAGAGCATTTTTGGCGCGGTCAAAGCGACCAAAAGCTGAGTTGAGCTCAGTGTTTGAGAGGAACCGTCCCTGGGAATCAGCGGCTGCGACGGCTTCGGTAAGGGGAGTCTTCATTGGAAGGGGGGAATAAGTTGGTTTGACTTTTTAGTGAGCTGATCAGCCGACGGCTGCTGCAGCGCGGTCGAAGTAGGTGCCGATTTCGCTGATTAAAGCTGAGCAATCTCCCTGGGTGATGCCGTTGCGGTCGTTGGCAATTGCAATGGCGGCGGCCTTCATCTTGCGAACGCCTTCAGCAACCGAATTGCCAGGAACGCCGAGGGCGAGGTAGGTCTCCCGCAGGCCGTTGAGGCAGCGGTCTTCCAGCACGGATGCATCGCCGTTGAAAATGGCGTATGTGATGTAACGGAGGATGATGTCCATATCGCGTAGGCACGCAGCCATGCGGCGGCTGGTGTAGGCGTTCCCCCCAGGAGCCGTTAGCGCCGGCTGAGCTTCAAAAAGATCGCGGGCCGCATTGGTGACGATCTTGGATGCGTTGGAGGTGATGCGGTTCACAGCATCCATCCGCTTGTTGCTCTCGGAAACCATCGCCGCAAGCGCGTCGATTTGACCGGCGTTGATGAATTCGCCACGGGCATCAGCCTGGGCTACAACCTTGGTGAAGGCGTCGAACATTGGGAGGCTCCTAGTCGCGACGAATAGTCGGAAGGGTGGATAGGGGTTCCAGGCTGGTCAGGGCCCAGGGCTGCGCAGTGCCCCTTGTGGGCAGGGAGCAGCAACCTGGCTGTTGTCAACTTGGTTCGCCCATTCTCATCAAGATGCCTGCTTGCCTACTGCTCCCTTAACAAACGGTCATTGCCCCAAGGCCTGGAGGGTTTTGCTCGGTGCAGGGGGCCACGGCAAGGGCCTCATTTTGCGCTCGACAATGCGGTGGGTGGGGCGTTTTTCAAAAAACTTGGCCTTCCACAACTTGCGATTGAGCAATGACTCGAGCTCTTGAGGCGTTCCCTGGCCATTCCGTATTGGTTGGCAAGCACCGCTTGTCCTTCGCTGTTCCACATGGCCTGTTTTGGTTGGTTCACAAGGCTTTTGGAATCGTTACAAACGCTGCGCTGCAGGCTTTGGGGCGCCAACCCCTGGCGCTTCCGGGCTGCGCCGATACCATCCGCCCATTCCATCGGCTCTGGTTATGGCTGTTGAGCTAAAGGTTGCAGACTGCACCCAGCGGCTGGCTGACCAGCTGCAGACCCTCTCGGAAGTTGCTGAAGCGATCACCTTCCGCCTCCTTGAACTGGAGGAGCGGCTTGCCGCTCAGGAGTTGAGGCTCGAACCGCTGCTTGAGGGCCAGGCAGGTAGCCAGGGCGTTTTGTCTGATGAGACGGAGCTACGACTCGATGACACCGAAGACCGACTGGCTCGTCTTGAAGCCTTGCTAAAAGGCATCGAGAATCAAGGCGTAGGCCGTCACCTGCGTCCAGTTGCTGCCCCCCAGCTGGCCCATGCCCAGGAGGCTCTACAGGATAGCTTTCTGGATGACAGCCTGGCCGAGGAGCCCTTCCTTGATGAAGAGGAGCAACCCTTTCTCGATGAGCTCAGCGCCTGAGACTCAATCGCGCCACTCAATCGCCCCACTGCTCAGACCAATGGGCTGGTATCTCGTCGTTGTAGTCGTCGGTTCGGGCAAATTCAAAGGCACCCGCCAGCGATCCCCAGAGATGTTCGTGGGTGATGGGATCGTGGCCCCTGTCGATCGTGCGCATGCCAGCTGGGTTTAGCTCCAGCCGGCTCACCAGGTAGGAGGTGGCTCCCTTGCGCTCCACCAGACAGCGACATCCAGGCTCCACTTCTCCCACGAATCCTTCGCTCTCTTCTCGCACCACGTAGGCGCAGCCATCGAGGGGCAATAGGTCACTGGTTTGAATCCGGCCACGGAGTTCGCTGTCCTCTACCGCTCCCCAGAAGCGTTGATCTTCTGCCAGCGCCTGGTTGACGATCGTCAGCTGGCCGTTCAGTGCTTCCACCCTCAATACTCGAATTCGGTAGGGAGCTGCAGGGTTAATCGCATAGCTCTGCTCCAGCAGCAGGGAGCCCGGTGCCAGCTGGGGGAGGGGGCGGAATTTGACCAGGATGTGGGCGTAGAGGGGCGGATTCTCAAAAGCCTGCTCCTGGTTGCTGAAGCCACCGCTCAACATCCGCACCAATCGCTCCAAGGAGCTCGCCATCACGCCATTACACGGCTGTGAGGCTGACGCTACTGGCTGGGCCTAGCCAACCCCAAGAGGCGGAGGCGAAAAGCGGCTACTTGCCGGGCCAGCTCTGGTTGTTTTTGTAGAAAGGGATGGTCGCCAAGCCCCTCGAGCATCAGATCGACCTTGGCTGCTGGATCAAGTCCGTGGTGGGGATCGCTATGTTCATGCTTTTGCCAGGCTTCATCAAAGGCCTGAGCGAAGCTGTCGGCGTTATTGAACATCCGGTTGGAGTTCAGTGGATGCTCACGCATGGTGCTGCAATATTCAGCTGTTTCTAGTTGAGCCATCCCAAACCCTGCAGGCTTTTCGCGGAAGGAAAGTAGTGGGATGAGAATGCCAGGACCCAGATTTGAACTGGGGACACGGCGATTTTCAATCGCCTGCTCTACCAACTGAGCTATCCCGGCCCGTCGCCTAAGCGACGAATCGATCTTAGATCACGGCCCTGCCACGGGGTTCGGGCCAGGCAGGCCATGCCAGCCACGTGCCAGCCCTGTTCGCGCAGGCTGTCAGCGGCGGCGCAGGCCGTAGCACCCGTCGTAAGGATGTCGTCCAAGAGCACCACCGCTGTTTTCTCCCGGGGGTGCTGTTGCTGCCCAGACCCGGAGCAGCGAAAGGCTCCCGCCTGGTTAGCCCAGCGCAGTTCGCGGCCTAGGTGGTGCTGGCCCAGCACTGCCCGACTGCGTTGCAGGAGGGGTACTTGGCGCCAGCCCAGTTGCCAGCTAAGGGCTCTGCCCAGCAGGCCGGGCAGAGGGTTGGCTCGCCGCTTCCAGCTGGGGATCGCAACCAGCAGGGGTGGTCTGGCCCAAGGTTCGGCGCCCAGTCCTGCGGCTAGTGGCTGTACCAGAACTGCCACCATTGCTGGATTCGGATGGGTGCGCAGATAAAGAAGCTGCCGGCGCAGCCGCCCCGAGTACATGCCAGCGGCCCACCAATGGATGGGATCACTGCCCTGGCATCCCCCCTCGGGTAATTCCGCCGCCAGATCGGCGTGCAGGCTTGGTGGTTTGGCGATCCAGTCCAGGGGCAGCAGCTTTAACAGCCCTGCTGTTAGGGGAGTTGGGCCAGGGGACCAAGAGGCCATGGATGGATCTGCAGGTTTCCTGCAGGGTTCCCACGCCGCCGGCTTCAGCGGGGCAGGGCCCGCAACATCGCCACCAGGGTGCGATGGGCATCTTCACTGTCACTAAGGCAGTGGTCGAAGGGCACTGTGACCTTGGCGCCATCCACATCAAGCTCCATGGCTTCGGCTCGGACTGCTACCAGGCTTGCCTTTTCGGCTGCGCCTAGGCCGCCGTAGTGACGGGCATAGGCCAGCACCGCCTCGGCATGGTCGTCATTCATGTGTCGGCAAATCCGATCGCTCACGGCGGGGGTGATGGGGTCGGCGGCCATGGTGCTGAGCGGCGGTGGGTATGGGAGTGATTCTGGCTCGGACGAAGCTGCTGAGGGAGTTAGGCGGCGCCGAAGCGCTGCCACAACAACAGGCCAAGACGCAGGGCACTGAAGCCCACATAGCCAGCCAGCACCACAAACACCGCCATGGAGATCACAGAGCGCAGGCGGTCGTTCATGGTTTTTGCAGGGCTGTTGCGGCCAGTCTGGCCATGCCAAGGGCAGCTGTGCACCCCGGTCGATTCAGCACCGGTATGCCCAGGCTCTGCTGGCGCAGCCGCCGCCATTGTGGGTTGCGGGCCCCGCCCCCCAGGGTGATCACCCGCTCCAAGTCGGGGGCGCCGGCCGCTTGCAACCGCTGCCATCCCTGTTTTTCGAGGGCTGTGAGGCCCTCCAGCAGGGCCTGGAGGTAGCGGACGTCGCTGATCGGGCGCGGGCCCAGCAGCGGCTCTAGTTCAGGATCGTCCACAGGAAAGCGCTCCCCACGGGCTGGCAGCGGCCGCAGCTGCAGACCCGTGGGCTGGCGAGGGTCGATCTGGCGGCTCAACTCTTCGATCTGTCCGTCACTGAAGAAGCGCCTCAGGATGCCGGCTCCGGCATTGGAGGCACCACCCACCAGCCAGCTTCCTGCTACTCGGTGACAGCTGATGCCTGGCCCTTCGATCGGCCTGGGGCTGAACTGTTTGAGCACCAGCGTGGTACCCAGCACGGTGACGCCATCGCCCCTACCTGGCTGGGCGGCAAGCACCCCGGCGTTGGCGTCGGTGCTGCCTGCCACCACCTGACAGCCAGGCGCCAGTCCCAGCTTTTGGGCGGTCGTAGCAGCGATCCGCCCCAGCACCGCGCCGCTGGGGCGGATCGCCGGCAAGGCAGTGGCCCATGGCTGGCGCGCAATCGAGCCACTCCAGCCCTGCTGTTGCAGATTCCAGCCGAGGCGCAGGTTGTTGCCCTCTTCTCCCCAGCTCCAGTCACCAAGCAACCAGCCGGTTAGCCAGTCGGCCTGGTGACGCAGCAGCCAGGGGCCGCCCGTTCCGATTTCTTGGGCCTGTGCCAGCAGGTGCAGGGCCCGGGCCAGGCTGCCGTTGGCACTGGCGGCTGGGCCTGAACCGGCCATGGCTGCAGCAATAGGGGCCTGCTCACGGCAGGCGAAGTGATAGGCCAGGGCTTTGCCTAGGCAGCCAGGGCCGGGCTGGCCATCGGGACGGCACAGCAGCAGGGTGCCGGAGGTGCCATCCACCGCCAGGGCCCCAACCTGCTTGCGGGTAGCTGCTGGCAGCAGCCCGCAGAGGCTTGTTAATCCCTCCACCCAGCCCAAAGGCTCCTCCAGGCTGGATGGATAGGGGCTGGACTCTTCGATCAGCTGCTCGCCGTCTGGGCCTATCAGGGCAATCCGCAGACCACTACTGCCCAGATCCACCCCAAGGGCAAGTGCAGTGTTCACCCGCCGGACTGCAGCTCAGGCGTTGACCTGCGCTGCGGTGACCTGCTTGAGCGTGGCAGCGATGGCGTCCACGTTTTCCCAGGGCAGATCCAGGTCGGTGCGGCCGAAATGGCCGTAGGCAGCCACATCTTGATAAAAACGGCCGCCGCGTTGCTGGGGCAGCTCCCGTAAACCGAAGGTGTCGATGATGGCCCCGGGGCGCAGGTCGAACTGGTCCTGCACCAGGGTGGTGAGGTCGTCATTGCTGATGGCGCCCGTGCCGAAGCTTTCCACCAGGATGCTGACTGGTTTGGCTACGCCGATGGCGTAGCTGAGCTGCACTTCGCATTTGCGGGCCAGGCCTGCAGCCACGAGAGCTTTAGCCACGAAGCGGGCGGCGTAGGCGGCGGAGCGATCCACCTTGGTGGGGTCCTTTCCCGAGAAGGCGCCACCGCCATGACGGGCATAGCCGCCGTAGGTATCGACGATGATTTTGCGGCCTGTTAGACCGGCGTCACCCTGGGGGCCGCCCACCACAAATTTGCCGGTGGGGTTCACCAGGAAGCGAGTATCTGCCTGGGAGGGCTTGAGGGCCAGATCGGCGGTGGCGGGCTCCACCACGTGGCTCCAGAGGTCGGCGGCAATGCGCTCCCGAATTGCTTTTTCATCCGAGATGCCATCGATCTCAGCTGTGTGCTGGGTGGAGATCAAGATCGTGTCGATCGACACGGGCACTTCGTTTTCGTAGACGACGCTCACCTGGGTTTTGCCGTCGGGCAGCAAATAGCCGAGGCTGCCGTTGTGACGCACCTCGGCCAGCCGCCTCGCCAGGCGATGGGCCAGGCTGATCGGCAGAGGCATTAGCTCTGGCGTCTCGTTGCAGGCGTAGCCAAACATGATCCCTTGGTCGCCTGCTCCCACCAGATCGAGGGGGTCGCCGTCGTGGTCGTCGGCCTCATTTACCCCCTGGGCAATATCAGGGGACTGCTGGTCTAGGGCCACCAGCACGGCGCAGCTGTGAGCATCGAAGCCGCCGGCGCGGGCCCCGGCATAGCCGATCTGGTTGATCACGCCCCGCACCAGGGTGTTGAAGTCAACCCGGGCGGTGGTTGTCACTTCACCTGTGATTAGGCAAAGGCCGGTGTTGACCACGGTCTCGCAGGCAACTCGAGAAGCCGGGTCCTGGGCCAGCAGGGCGTCAAGCACCGCATCGCTCACCTGGTCACAGATCTTGTCGGGGTGCCCTTCAGTTACCGACTCGGAGGTGAAGACGTAGCGGCTCATGCAGCCTTAATTCAACTGAACTCAGCCTATGTGCTGGCCTGCTTTTACCTGGAGCTCGCGCCAATGTTGCAGGCAGGGGAAGCGCGGATCTAGTGGCGGGGCGATGCTCCAGCCCGACCCATAGCCGAGCACCACGGGCACCCCCGCCTGCTGGGCCATGCGCAGGTCGCTGTTGGCATCGCCGATCAGGGCGCAACGGTTGGCTTTTATACCCAGTTGGGCGCAGAGGGCGTGCACCGCGGCCGGGTCTGGCTTGCGCGGGTTGTGGTCGGCACTCCACAGGGCTTGAAACCTGGACCTGAGGTTTTGGCTGGCCAGAAAAGCTTCGATGCCAGCCTCGTCATCGTTGCTGATCACGGCGCACACCACTCCTGCTTCCTGCAGTGCTTGCATCAAATCGTGGAGTCCGGTGGTGGCGATTGGCCGGTGCTCACTTCCCTGGCCATGCAGGCCATCGGTGGCCGCAAATACGCTTTCGCTTAATTCCAGGGCTTCTGGCCAGCCAAGACCAACCTGGGCCAAAGCTGTGGCGGTGGAGATCAGGTTGTGGCTGCGGGAGCCGACGGCCGTGGCGCCGGCTGGATCGATGGCGATATTGCGGAGCCCGTAGGCCCGCTGAAGTAGCTGAGCCAGTTCTTCGCCTCGGCTGGTGGGTAGCTCTGGGTGGCGTTTCCCCAACAGCTCGCAGGCATGAAAAACCCTGGCCGAGGCCAGGGTGTGGAGCATGGGTTCGCTGATGCAAAGGGTGCCGTCCTTGTCGAACAACACCGCTTCGATTGGGAATGGTGTTCCCGTGGCATCGGCCAGGGGTTGTCCCCGCAGAAACAGCTCGGCCATGGAGGGCTCGTAGTTGGGCCTGGCTTAGTCGAGGGTGACGCCCATTGGTTCGTTGTCTTCGGCCTGCTCAAGCAACATCTGCTTGTACCGTGCGGCCATTTCCTCGGCTTTATCGAACACTTTCTGAGGGTCGGTGAGCATGTCGCCGGGCTCGGGCTCTAGGGCCTTGGTCGAGAGGGAGATGCGGCCCCGCTCGGCATCGAGGTCGATGATCATCACCTTCATCTGGTCGTTGACATTGAGCACCGTGTGCGGTGTCTCGATGTGCTCGTGGCTGATTTCGGAGATGTGCAGCAGGCCGCTGACTCCACCGATATCAATAAAGGCGCCGTAGGGCTTGATGCCGCGCACGGTGCCGAGCACCACTTCGCCCACTTCGAGGCGATTCATCTTGCGTTCCACCAGGGCGCGGCGATGGCTGAGCACCAGGCGGTTGCGCTCCTCGTCCACCTCAAGGAACTTGAGGGGCAGGAAGTCGGCCACCAGCTCTTCTTTGGCCTTCCGGGTGCTGATGTGGCTGCCGGGAATGAAGCCGCGCAAGCCTTCGACCCGTACGAGGGCGCCACCACGGTTGGTGGCAAACACTTCGCTGTAGATGGTCGCGTCTTCTTTCTGCAGCTGGCGCACCCGTTCCCAGGCACGCTGATACTCGATGCGGCGTATGGAAAGCGAGAGCTGGCCGTCTTCGTTCTCCTCACTCATGATGAAGAACTCGCGCACCTCGCCTGGTACGAGAACGTCGCTGAGGCCCTCAACCCGGTTGATCGACACCTCCTGCACCGGCATAAACGCCGCTGTTTTGGCGCCGATATCGATCATGGCGCCCTTCGATTCCAGGGCAAACACGGTGCCGTTGACAACGTCACCCGGCTTGAAGTTGTAGTCGTACTTGCTCAGTAGCGAGGCAAACTCATCCAGGGTGAAACCCACGCCATCAGCGTCGTTGCGGGATGCAGCGCGACTGCTGGGGTCATCGGCGGTGGGGACCTCTTCCGGAATGGCTAGATCGAGGTCATCGCCCATGGCGGCGGCGAAATCGAGCTCGGCCTCGGCACTGATCGCGTCTTGGTTGAGCGCTTCAGTGCTGGTATCGGAAGGGGTCACGGTCATGGATAGGTGGCGGTCTGCCTGAAGCAGTAGGAAAGGAACGGATGATCTGCCCGCCAGCAGAGCAAACCCGGTTTGTTACTGTACCAATGCGGCAGCAGCGTGTTTCCGTTGCTTTGACCTGGTTCAGCTTGGACACGGTCAGTTGAATGAGGTCAGCTGAACCAGGTCAGCTGAACCAGGTCAGCTGAACCAGGTCAGCTGAACCAGGTCAGCTGACCGTGGCCAAGCTGGCTTTGCGCAAGCGGCCACCACTGCGCTTGTGCAGTCCTTCCAAGGTGGACACAAAGTCGCTTACGCCCTGGAACTGGCGATAGACAGAGGCAAAGCGCACATAGGCAACCTCACTCATTTCGCTGAGCTGCTGAAGCACAAGTTCACCGATTTCGGCACTGCTCACCTCCCGTCCGCTGCGTTGCTGCAGCTGGAGTTCGATTTCATCCACCACCCCTTCGAGCCGGGCCGGCTCTAGGCCTGTTTTTTCGCAGGCGCGCAGCAGCCCGTGCAGCAACTTGACGCGGTTGAAGGTTTCCCGCGAGGAGTTGCGCTTCACCACAGTGATGGGCACTGTCTCTACCCGTTCATAGGTAGTGAAGCGGAATTCGCAGTTGAGACACTCACGCCGCCGCCTCACACTGCGACCACTGTCGGCCGCTCGAGATTCGAGCACCCGGCTATCGGTGTGTTGGCATGAGGGACATTGCATCCCTGGCATCCGGGAGTGTCATTCAAGTGTAAGCAGCACTTTTTCATTTGGAAAGGCCTGCATTCGCCAATCGCACAACAAAAAAGCCCCTGCCGAAGCAGGGGCTTTAAAGGGCTCTGGCTGATTATTTGCCGATCTTGGGGGGATCGCGGAAGGCGATTGCAAAGAAGAGCGTGGAGATGGCCAGGGCCAGGATCAGGATGTAAGCGAAGCTTTCCATGGATGTCCTCGGGGGTGCTGGCGGTCAGCTGAGGGGACTGCCTGCCGGGGGCACGTAGCCCTCGGGCAGACGACGGGTCGAGCGGTCGCCCAGTTTCTGGAATAGACCGAATTCCACTTGTTCGCCCAGGTCGGGATCAATACCGGCAAACACATCGCGATACAGGGTGCGAGCACCGTGCCAGATGTGGCCGAAGAAGAACAGAAGGGCGAAGGTGGCGTGTCCGAATGTGAACCAACCACGGGGTGAGCTGCGGAAGGTGCCGTCGGAGTGATAAGTCTCGCGGTCAAACTCGAAGGCTTCACCGAGCTGGGCCTTACGAGCCAGGCGCTTCACGTCGGCAGGATCAGTAAAGACCTGGCCATTGAGGGCGCCGCCGTAGACGGTTGCCGTCACACCGGTCTGCTCAAAGGAATACTTGGCCTCAGCCCGACGGAAGGGGATGTCGGCGCGAACGATGCCTTCTTGATCCTGGAGAACTACGGGGAAGTTCTCGAAGAAGTTGGGCAGGCGGCGCACCTCAAGGTCCCGGCCATCTTTGTCAGTGAAGGAAATGTGGCCAATCCAGCCTGTGGGGAGACCGTCGCCATTAACCATCGGACCAACCCGGAACAGGCCGCCCTTGGCAGGACTGTTGCCGACATAGTCATAGAAGGCCAGCTTCTCCGGAATCGAGGCATAGGCCTGTTCCTTGGTGGCTCCGTTGTCGAGCGCGGTTTGGACTCGACGATTGATTTCCGTCTTGAAGTAGCTCTGGTCCCACTGATAACGGGTGGGTCCAAAGAGCTCTACAGGGGTTGCTGCAGCGCCATACCACATCGTGCCGGCAACAATGAAAGCCGCGAAGAAGACAGCGGCGATCGCCGAGGCCAGCACCGTTTCGATGTTGCCCATGCGGAGGGCCTTGTAGAGGCGCTCGGGCGGACGAGTGGTGATGTGGAAGATGCCAGCAATGATTCCAACGATGCCAGCAGCAATGTGGTGGGCCACGATGCCGCCAGGGTTGAAGGGATTGAATCCTTCTGGGCCCCAGGATGGTTGGACTGGCTCTAAGTGTCCCGTTATTCCATATGGATCACTGACCCACATGCCAGGTCCGAAGACCCCGGTGAGGTGAAAGGCCCCGAATCCGAAGCAACCAAGGCCGGCAAGTAGCAGGTGGATGCCAAAGATTTTGGGCAGATCGAGGGCAGGTTCGCCGGTGCGTGGGTCCTGCCAGATCTCTAGATCCCAATAAGTCCAGTGCCAAATGGCGGCTAGGAAGAGCAGGCCGCTGAAGATGATGTGGGCTGCAGCCACACCTTCAAAGCTCCAGAATCCCGGGTCAACGCCGGTTTCGCCGGTGATGCTCCAGCCGCCCCAGCTGCCGGTTACGCCGAGTCGGGCCATGAAAGGCATGACGAACATGCCCTGGCGCCACATCGGGTTGAGTACCGCGTCTGAGGGATCAAAAATTGCGAGCTCATAGAGCGCCATGGAGCCGGCCCAGCCGGCAACCAGGGCGGTGTGCATGAGGTGCACTGCGAGCAATCGGCCCGGGTCGTTAATGACGACCGTGTGCACCCGATACCAGGGCAATCCCATGGGGGTAGTTCTGGGTGGGTTGGGCGATCGTAAGGGGCGCTCCGGCCGCGGTGCGCTCCAGGTAACGGACCGCAACGGCCTGGCCCAGAATGAAGACCTCTGCAAAAAGGTTTCATGCCCGTGATCCGATTTGTTCGCGAGGGCCGCGACATTGAGTGCTACCCCGGCGAAAACCTGCGAGAAGTGGCTTTGCGGGAGGGCATTCAGCTCTACGGCCTCAAGGGTGCCCTAGGCAATTGCGGCGGCTGCGGCCAGTGCATCACCTGCTTTGTGGCAATTCCGGAGGGCACCGGTGCCCAGGTGCTGAGCGGCCGTACCGCCGTGGAAGACCAAAAACTGCGCCGGCGCCCCCAAACCTGGAGGCTTGCCTGTCAAACCATGGTCCAGGAGTCCGTTTTGGTTTTGACTCGGCCCCAGGTGGGCATGGCCGACCAGGAAAATTTGGTGGCGGAGGCCCAGGCCAAGCCCCTGCCTAGCGGCCCCACAGCCTGGCCTGCCCCTCCGGTACAGGAAGGCGAGGAGGATTTAGAGGATGGGGGTGAAGGTCAGAGCCAGGGCGATGAACAGGCCCCAACCGCAACGAGCGGTGAAGCCTCCTGAAAAGCGCCCATTTGGCGGTGATACCCTCCCCTCACTTCCCCTTCAGCCATGGAAACCAACGATCTCGGCTTTGTTGCCAGCCTTTTGTTCGTGTTGGTTCCCGCCGTCTTTTTGATCATTCTTTACATTCAAACCAACAGCCGCCAGGGGGGCTAGTTCCTCCCCTCAGGCTCCCGCACCAGCAACACAGGGGCTGGGGCATGAACGCGGATGTAGTCGCTCACAGAGCTGCCCAGTAGCCGGTCGATGTCGACCAGTCCTCGAGCAACCACCGGGCGCCGATCCTGGGAAGCGATCACCAGCAGGTCGGCTTTGAGATCCTCGGCGGCGGCGCACACGCTGCGGCCGACATCGCCGCTGCGATGCACAGCCTTGAGCTCCACTCCGTAGCCACGGGCTCGCTGGCTGGCTTTTTCGAGTACTGCATCGGCTGGGGATTTGCCGCCCCGAGAAGGGGTGATGTCTTGGCGGGTGACATGGACGCCGGTGAGGCTGCCGCCAGGAATCTCCCGCACAAGCTCGCAGGCCAGTTTCAGGGCATCGTCTCCGACCCCGGTGCCATCGATGGTCACCATTACCCGGTTGATGTGGCGGATGTAAAGGTCGTCGCGCACCAGCAGCATCGGCCTGGTCGAGAGCTGGAATACGTATTGGCTGGCGCTGTTGCTGAGGATCGACTGGAGGCGGCCCAGGCCTCTGGAGCCCATCACGATCAGGTCGCTGTTGAGTTCGTCGGCCACCTTCAGCACCGTTTGCTTGGTGTCTCCCTGCCGAATGATCGTGTTCACCTCGCTGGGGTTGAGCCCGAGCCGTTGCACCGCTTCGGCGGCGATAGCCGCCGCTTTTTGGGAGTGCTCCGCGAAGCTCTCACCAGCCTGCTCAGGCACCACGTGCAGCAGGTTGATGCGGGCTGCACGCACCGCCGGGATGTCGCGCAGCATGCGCACCATCTCTTCAACGTGGCCTTTGCCGGAATCGGCGATTAGAACGTTGCGAAACACTGAGAAGACTCGAAGTAGCAGGCTGCCTGTCAGCCTATGGCCGATCTGCAAGTGCAAACCATCTGCCCGCTACACCGCAACCATCCCGCTCCGGCCAAGCTGGCCCGGCTGTGGTGAAGAGAGTGTCTGAAGGCTGGTTGCTGGAGCGCCGTGTGCTGCCCCAGCACACGGATCACGCCGGCGTGATGTGGCATGGCGCTTACTTGGCTTGGCTTGAGGAGGCGCGGGTGGAGGCCCTGGCTGCAGCTGGCATCGCCTACAGCGATCTTTCCGCTCGCGGCTTGGAGCTGCCGGTGGTGAGTTTGACCATTGACTACAAGCAGCCCCTGTTTCACGGCGACGCTGTGCAGCTGTGGAGCGAGGTGCTGCCGCGCTGTGGTCTGAAGTTGCCCTGGCGCAGCCGTTTTGTAGCTGCAAGCGGAAAGCTGGCGGCTGAGGCAAGGGTTGAGCTTGTGCTGGTGGAGAGCGCCCCTGGGCTGGATCAGCGCCGGCTGGTGCGCCGCTTGCCCGCTGATCTGGAGGCCGCGGTCGCAGCCCTGGTGCGGGGACCGCATTAGGATCAGTACATCTGTACTGAAAGCGGTATGGCGATTCAGGGGTTGCTGCGGAGCGCCGATGGCGCCGGTTGGAATCAGGAGCAGCGGCTTTGGTGGCTGCTGTGGTCGGGTTGTCCAGGCATTGGCGCCCAGCGGTTGGTTGCCATTCGGGACAACTTTTGTGGCTGGGCGGCAGCCTGGGGCGCTCCGCTCGAGGCCTTTGCTGCCCTTGCCGGTTTTGGTGCGGTGGGCTGCCGCCAGCTTCAGCGC
The DNA here is from genome assembly GCF_024345755.1 of Cyanobium sp. L1E-Cus. Taxonomy (NCBI): domain Bacteria; kingdom Bacillati; phylum Cyanobacteriota; class Cyanophyceae; order Synechococcales; family Prochlorococcaceae; genus Cyanobium; species Cyanobium sp. L1E-Cus. The sequence goes on from NZ_JAGQBS010000008.1 coordinate 135,804, forward strand.
TATCGCGACCGCTGGGGTCCCGATCCCTTGCCCCGTCTCTGCCAAGAGCTGCGCGGCGGCAAGGGGGTGTTGGTGCCGGCTGATCCGGCCTTTCCGCCCGAGTTGCTCGCCTTGGCGCGGCCGCCTCTGCGCCTGTATTGGCGGGGTAAGGGCTGGTTGTGGCCCCTGCTTCGTCGCCGCCAGGCCATTGCGGTCGTGGGCACGCGCCGGCCCTCCCTGCATGGGGTGGCCATGGCTGAGGCGATCGGTGCGGCCCTTGCCCAGGCGGGTTGGCCGGTGGTGAGTGGCCTGGCAGAAGGGATCGACGGAGCCGCCCACCGGGGCTGCTTGTCCAAGGGTGGCCGGCCTGTGGGGGTGTTGGGCACTCCCCTTGAGCGGGTTTATCCCAGGCACCATCAGCAGCTGCAGGCTGAGGTGGGTGCCGGGGGGCTGCTGGTAAGCGAGTTGCCGGCAGGCACTGCGGTGCAGGCAGGTCATTTTGCGGCTCGTAACCGGCTGCAGGTCGGCCTGGCTCGGGCGGTGGTGGTGGTCGAATGCCCTATGCGCAGTGGGGCTCTCCAGTCGGCCACCCTCGCCATGCAGCAGGAGTTGCCGGTCTGGGCCGTGCCGGCTGATGCGGGCAAGGCATCTGCTGCCGGTAGCAATCGGCTGCTCGCCCAAGACGCCACGGTGCTGCTTGAGCCCGCAGATTTAATTCGCCAGCTAGGGCCTGGCCCCCTGGCCTCGCCAGATCCCGCTGCTCCTTCGGCCTCCCATGGGCTGCTGCGATCAGCCGATCCCGCGCTGCTAGCAGCCTTGGGGCACGGAGCTTCGCTTGAGCAGCTCTGCCTGATGCTGGAGGAGCCTGCGGCCTCCCTTGCCTCCCGTCTGTTGGCCCTAGAGCTTCAGGGGCTGGTGCGGGCTGAGCCTGGGCTTTGCTGGCGTCCGGCCTAGCCTTGATCCATGGTGAATGGGCAGCTCGATGGGGCTCAATTGTTGGCCTGGCGGCGACAGCAACTAGCCCTGGGCGGGAGCCCTGGAGACTTTGACTGGCTGCTGGATCTGGCGGGAGGCCTGCCCTGGCGTGCTCAACAGCAGCTGCGGCTTCATGCTGAGCTGCCGGTTCAATTGGCCTGCGATCTCAACCAATTGGAGGCGATGTGGCGCTGCCATCTCGATACGGCCGAGCCGCTCCAATACCTTGTGGGGCGCTGCCCCTGGCGTGACCTGGAGATCAGCGTCGCTCCAGGAGTGCTGATCCCTAGACAGGAAACGGAATTACTGGTGGAGCTGGCACTGGAGCTGGCCCCTTCCGGCCCGGGCTGTTGGGCCGATCTCGGCACCGGCTCTGGCTGTATGGCCCTGGCCTTGGCCCTCGCCTGGCCCTCCAGTCGCGGCTGGGCCGTCGACTGCAGTCCAGGGGCGCTTAGTCAGGCGGCCCTAAATCTTGCGGCAGGAGGCGTTGCCGATCGGGTCCAATTGCTGGAGGGCAGTTGGTGGCAGCCGTTGAGCCCCTGGTTGGGACAGTTTGAGCTGGTGGTGAGCAATCCCCCCTACATACCGACAGCGGTATGGGCTGGTTTGGAGCCCGGGGTGAGGGATCATGAGCCCGTAATAGCCCTCGATGGTGGAGTCGATGGACTGGATGCCTTGCGCCTAATCGTGGCGGGTGGAGCGGCGGCTCTTGCTCCAGGAGGCCTGTTGCTGATGGAGCATCACTTCGACCAGAGCCATGCGGTGATCGACCTACTCAGTGCTGCCGGATATGCCGAGGTGCGCTCCCATGGGGATCTCGAGGGTGTAGAGCGCTTTGCGTCGGCACGCTGGCCAGGATCGGGCAGGGATTGCCATGACCATTAAGCCTGGATTGTTGCCGGTTCCATCTCCAGCCTTGGAGCCGTCAGATCTGGCGGCACTGCTCCTTCAGGGTTCAGCTGCCCTGTTCCCCACAGATACCTTGCCAGCTCTGGCGGCTTCACCTGGCCAGGCCAACCAGCTTTGGCGCCTGAAACAACGCCCGGCAGACAAGCCTTTGATTTTGATGGCGGCCAGCTCCGAAGATCTGTTTGCTTGCCTTGGCGTAGCGCCGCGCACTGAGTGGTTGGAGATGGCTGCTTGGGCCTGGCCAGGGGCGGTCACTTTGGTGCTACCTGCCGTTGGAGTGGTGGCAGAGGCCCTTAATCCCGGTGGGTCGAGCCTGGGCCTGCGGCTGCCGGCCAGTGCGGAAGCCCAGGCCTTGCTGCAGCTAAGTGGCCCCTTGGCTACAACCAGCGCCAACATTTCAGGCTGTCCGGCCGCATGCACAGCTCAGGAGGCTGCCCAGCAATTTCTCGGGGTGCCGCTTCTGGCACCGATCCCCTGGCCCCTCGCCGCAGGTCAGGCCAGCACGGTTGTTGCTTGGCGCGCTGAGGGAGGCTGGCGGGTATTGCGGGCCGGTGCTCTACTGCCCCCAGGCATTTAGGAGCGCGTAGGCATGGGGGCTCTGATTGTTGTGGTGGCGGTCTCGGTAGCGGTGTTTTATTGGGCTATGGGGCCCTTGCTGCAGGTGTTGTCCGACTTGATGCAGCTCAGCTTTTTGCCCTGGTTGTTGCTGGCCCTTGGTATCTGGCTTCTGGCTGGGCGAGCCCAGGAGGACACCTAGGGCGCCTGGGTTTGGACTAGTAACGGTTTGGCGGTGGCGGACCACTTCTGTTGAGATAGCGGCAGGCGCCAGTTGCTCCAGTTTCCCTGGCCGGATTGGTTGCTCACCCGCAGGGTGTCGCAGTGCATCGCCATTTTTTTGGTGATCTCAGCCGATCCACAGACGCTGGTGATCTTGGCTCTGTGTATTTCAGGTGGCAGCTGTTTCTACTGCATAATTTGGAAGGCAAGATCTGCGGAGAGCCCATGACAGTCCTTGTTGCTCTGGTTGCTTCCTTGTCCGTGGCATGGATGGTTAGAAAACTCATTGCAGGCAAACCTAGGGATCAAAGAGAAGACCTAAGGACTATTACCTTCGAACCGGAATGGCCAAGGGCTCTTTCCTACACAGAGATGATGAACTCTGGTCAGCAACGGATGGTTGAAACACCGCAGGGTGATGATTGAAATCTCTCTTCGGCTGCTTGATATGGGAGAATGATCAGTATTCGGGGGTGGGGCATGACTCAGCCTGCTTTGAGGCAGCTCGGTAGCGATGCGCTCCTTTGCTATCTGTCAACTCGTCCCTTATGTGCGTTTGATCAATGCTGGTATCGGTGTTGAGCACGTCCGCTATGCGGATACCCCTGTCCATAGCTGCCACGACCGATTTGGATCTGAAAGCCGGCTAACGGATTTGAACCGATGGCCTTCGCTTTGCAATGAATCTTGTTTGGAGATCTATAGTACTATTAGAGGTTTTGGCTTTATTGCCGACTGTTTAATCAGCCAATTAGGGCCTACTGAGAAAGTGATTCAGGGGTCAGCCTCAACAAAAATGGACCTTGGTTGAGCACGCAGCCCGATCATCACGCCGCAGCCATCTGAGGCTTCAGCGGCAGAGTGCGAACACTCTGACCG
>NZ_JAGQBS010000009.1:0-121878 GCF_024345755.1 Cyanobium sp. L1E-Cus
CGCTTTTTGGCTGTTGTTTGCTCGTAATCAGCAAACCCGAGCTGCTTGCCGCCCATCACCCCAGTCCCGGCCTTGGTATGCGCACCTATTCTCGCGTGGATGCCCTGCGTTTTCCAGAGTCTCCCTAGCAGTGGAATCGAAAAGTTATAAGATTGCTGAAATTAGTTTTTGATTGCCCTATATCAATGAATCATCCGTACCTTCCCAACCCCCTAGGCCGAGACGATAGCCGGCTAGTGGATCGGGAAGAGGGCCTAAACCTGCTGTTTGCCGCAGCCCAGGATGTGGCAAGGGAGGAGGGCAAGCTGGCTGATGGCATGTACGGCTCCCTGGAGCATTCACGCATCAGTTCGACCAGCTTCACGCTGATGAGTGCCAGCGGCCAGTTGATTGCGCGAGTTTCCCTGGCTAAGGCAAGGGAGGTGATCGGTATGCGGCGTCAGATTGCGCGGGATATGACCCGTAAGGCAAAGCTTGAGATCACGCCCTATGCCAACGACCAATCAAATGAACGTAATTTCCGCAATCTCCCCGAGGAAATCCGGGCGCTTGCCTGGGCGATCAGCAGTGGCCGTAGGTTTCCGGCTAAGGGCTACCACAGGCGCGACATCTGGATCGGCCTGCTGCTTTTGATCCCAGGCATCATCCCAGGGGTGCTGTATCTGGGCTGGATCGCGCAGAAGCGCAGGCGCTATGAAAAAAGCCTAAAAGAGCTGGTAACTCGCTGGCGCACCAACGGACGGCAGGACCCTGCTGCAAACCTATTCGCCCATTTCCACCTGGACTAAGCCAGGCGAAGGCCTAGCCAGCCTAAGCTGTAGAACCATACAGGCTGGCCCAAATGAGCAGCGAAACCACCACAGCAGCCCCCGGCCAAGATCCCCACGCCCTGACGCTGGAAAACGTGGAGCGCACGCTCGACGAGCTGCGGCCCTACCTAATGGCCGACGGCGGCAACGTGGAAGTGGTGGAAATCGACGGCCCGATCGTGAAAGTACGCCTGCAGGGCGCCTGCGGCAGCTGCCCCAGCAGCACCATGACCCTGAAGATGGGCATCGAGCGCAAGCTGCGCGAGGCAATTCCAGAGGTGTCAGAGGTGGTGCAGGTGTTGTAAGAAGCACCGCTGTTCGACGATTATTCGTCAAACGATGAGACGGAAGACACAAAGCCGATTAGGCTAGAAACAAGGTTGAAGCGAAGTGATGCCAAGATTCTTACTACCCCCCCCCCCAAAAAAAATTAAGCATAAATACGCAATTAGCTTATTTTATAATCTCTGTTTCAGCCATCGAGCCAATAGCGAGGAAGGAGCCACTGTTGCAATTGCCCTTGTTGTGGCACTGGCAGTTATCGCAGGCACAGCAGTTGTTGCGCAACGTTCCTTTGATGGTCTCCTAGGCTCTGTTTTCCAAGGCCGCGCGAAAGATGCACGATTAACAGCCGAGGCCGGAACGGCATTCATAATTAGCGAATGGAATCGGCCAGTAAACAGACGCTTATACACAGGCTTGTCCATGGGAAGCTGGCCAACAGCAAGAAATCGCTGCACCGCTCCTTCACCGGACTTTGACATTGCCAGCGCATCATATCCCACGGAGGCTGCTACTAGTTTCGCCAATGGGAACGAAGTGACCCTCCCAGGAGGGGGATCCTTTTCAAGACGATTCGTACTCATTAGCGCAACTTTCACGCCAGGCTCGACTGCCGGCAGAGGAACTCCGTTTACCGTTACGGGCAATCCTGTGGCTTCAACCGGCACCTCCCCGGCCATTTCGGAGACAAATGCACGCGGATTTTTAGAATTAGTTGTTGAAGGAAGGGTTTATGGGGCTGGCCAAAGTCCAGTTGCCACAAGCAGGATCACCAGAGAATTCATTGTTGAGCCAAAGTGCTGCAATAGATCTTTTGGAGGAGTTATTATCAACACTCCCGATCTTGGCAATGATTTTCGTTCATGCCCAGGGCAAAGCGATCTTCCGATTGGGGATCTGCCTATCGTCACAGGCATAGGAGGCGGAAGAGGGCTACTTGGCGGAGGAACTGGTGCATTATTGATTACAGACCAGACCGGAACAAAGCTGAATTCAATTACCTGCGTTCGCCCATCAACAAGTACCAGTACAACGTGCGACGCACGCACTAATGATCTCCGTACGTCGCAGGGGGATATTGATTATGAGATTAAACCTATATCGCTCCCCAACCCTTCCTCCATTTCGGATGCACGGGCTAGCTTTTGCGGAGCCACCTCCCCTTGCACCATTCTAAACGGCGCTGGATTAAATATTACCTCCGCAACAACGATTAATAGCAATGCTGCGAATACCACCAATTGTCATCGCGGATCGTACCCTCCAGGATCCGACGAGGCCTACCACTGCATCGTCACATCAATCGACCTCAATGGCAGCAGTCGCATTCTAACTATAGACACGACAGATAGCCCTGTATATCTTTATCTCCAACAGAACAATCAAAACATCACTCTACGCGGAAATGGAAATAATACAGGAAGTATAATTCACCTAAACAACGCATCAATAGCCCCCATCTCGCTCACGAATAGGCTCCAAATTAGGGGTATCCCAGTGCCCAGCAATAGTGCATGCACATCCTCCCAAGCATTTAGCCTCGGAGGCAACTCCGGCTCGGCCATGTTTGTCTGGGCGCCATGCGCAAACACAACCATGGGTGGCACGACAAACTTTAGCGGTATCCTATGGACCAATGAACTTACACTTGGCGGAAATAGCACACTCAAATTAGCCACACCTTCAAATCCTGGTACATGCGTGCCCGGATCATCCGCAGTTCCTTGTAGCGTCCTTGAAGATACAGGCAATTTAAATCCATCCTCCAAGCCAATAGACTGGGCTGCAAGGTCTATTAACTTTACTCGTTTCTTTTAGGGGCTTATGCTTTCTCTGCCCAATCATGCCTATTTTAAAGATTCTGAGTTCTCCAAGCCGGATCATCAGTCACTTGAATCACGGGGATTTTCTCTCGTCGAAGTCCTCGTCTCTATCGTCATCCTTGGAGTCTTGGGTGCCGGAGTTGCAACAATTCTGACTGGAGGGAATACGGCCCTGATTGGAACGAGAAGCACTAATCAGCTTGAAGAAGCAGTTGATCAAGACCTCGCAAGAATCAAAGACGTTGCGTTTAGGATGACATGCTGCTCTGGCTCTTGCACTACCGATTCCGGCAGAACATCACCATGCTCCACTGACCCCTCGACCAACACATATTATATTCCAGGAAAGCAAAACTATTATTTCCCAAGCTCTACTCTCGACACAGGCGAGACTGCTATCGCTGCATTTACAGCCAAATGCAAGAACGGGACACTGGTGACAGAGTTAGTTTCACTGATCGGGAATGCGAGCCTCCCCTCGGGAATCTCGCGTACATTTAATACCTCTCAAGCCGCAAGTCATCGCCTCACTGTTGCATACAGTGGAGCCACTGCCTCTCGTTCTTACACGCTTGTGCCAACCTTGGCTGCGTGGTGTCCATGATCATCAAGCGCAACTCATCCTGTTCTGGTTTCTCTCTGGCAGAGATCTTAATTACCGTAGCGATACTAGGAATCCTCTCTACTATTGCGGTGAATGTTTCAGTAAGCGAGGCGGATCGAGCAAAAGTCAATACAGCCCAAATTGCATTAGCCGGGTGGCTACAACTTGTACAGAGATCAGCGCTCCTTCAAAAATCTCTTCAAACAAACCAGGGTGGATGCACAGTAAACTTTACCAGTGCATTCGCCAATCAAGGCAATGGCACGCAGATTGCAAGTGTTTCTCCTGCCGCCTGTGCTCCCAACTCAAGTATTTTACTCGACATACCAAATCTTGGAAGCTCAAGTCTGTCGGCTTCCTTCACTGCTCAATCCATTATCTTTACGCCAAGGGGCACAATATCCTCCGACGCCGAGAGTCCGATCACCGAAATTAGATTCTTAATTAGTAGGTCTTCACTCCTCAGATGCATTCGCATCAGCGGATTGGTTGGTGTTATAGAAATTGGTAGCAGAGGTTCCGGCTCAACCTTGTCCGACGAGTGCACAGACTACACGCGCATCTAAGACCAATGAACCTAGCCCCTTCTCAACACCTCATTAAATTTGCCCTAGGACATTTCAAGAAAAATACAAATTCAGAGGGGCTTACCTTGGTTGAGTTGCTGGTTGCAGCATCTCTAATTCCGATTATAATTCTACTAGCCTCTCAAATATTTACTTCTCAGGTCAACAGCGAGCGGTCCCTTCTTGCTGCCCAATCAAGCGAAAACTTGCGCAGTAGACTCTCGTTTTTTATCGAGAGCGACATATCAGACGGCGAAGAAATTCTGGCGTCAAGCGACGTCAGATGCCCCGCGGTTACGGGCAAGATTTTTTCAATCAGATCCCCATTTCTGAGCTCAGGTCTTCTCCAGTATGCGTGCATTACTTATGCCCAGTCGGGCGGAAATCTCTTAAGAATTGGCCCCCCAATCCTCCGCAATGGATCTCTAAACTTTCAGGCCGCTTCGCTATCTCAACAAGTCGCCACTGGCGTAAATGTCACCGATGTGGCAATAAGTTCGTCCCGCGTCAGTATCAATTTTAACCTCACCATACCAGGCTTCCTGGGTAGGCCCTCTCGAACATTTGCACTCGCTTATGGCACGAAGAATTTTAGAGTTGGAACCTAAAAGCCGGATCATTGTTCAACCTTGATTATGGTGCCGACATTAAGATTTTCAATGGTTCTAACATCACCATCGAGCTACTCAAAATGGGGGCTCGCCAAGGCTTCATGTTTTTCTATATCTATGAGAAGGGTTCATCGCGCTCCGTCAGCGCCTCCTGCACTACAACACCGACCTAATCGGTGCCCGCGCCGGCCATCGACCTGGGACAGATCCGCTCAACGGTGGCACTGGTGACAGGGGCGAGGCTGGGCGGTGATCGACGACTTCTGCAAACACCTGGTGCCCCGCCACCCCGCCAGCTCAACTGCGTAGTGCTCTGAGGGCAGGATCCGGCGCCGCACCACCAGCTGCTGCAAGCTGCTGGCAGGCCTAATGGCTGAGCCGGATCAAAACGGCCTGATCCCGCCCCTTAGGCTGCCAGTCTTCCCTCTACCCGCCCCGTGCTCGACCAGCGCCTCCTGCGCGACAGCCCTGAGCTGATCACCACCCAGCTGGCCCGCCGGGGCATGGCGCTAGACCTCGCGCCGCTGCAGCAGATCGCTCGCCAGGAGAGGGATCTCGAGGAGCAGCGCAGCAACTTTCAAGCCGAGGGCAACCGCATCGGCAAGACCGTGGGGCAGTTGATTCAAGGCGGATCTGCCCCAAACAGCCCCGAAGTGCAGGCCCTGCGCGATCAGGGCAACGCCATCAAGCAGCAGGTGGCCGCCCTCGAGGAGCAGGAAAAAGCCCTCGAGCTGCAGCTGCGCGATGCCCTATCGGCCCTGCCCAACCTGCCCTCGCCCGAGGCGCCTGATGGTCGCAGCGAAGCCGACAACATCGAGATCAAGCGTTGGGGCAGCCCCCGGGTAGAAGACGGCCTGCAGGAGCACTGGCAGATCGGCGAGCGGCTCGGCCTGTTTGAAACCGAGCGCTCGGTGCGCATCGCCCAGAGCCGTTTCATCACCCTGATGGGCGCTGGCGCTCGCCTGGAGCGGTCCCTGATCAGCTTCATGCTCGATCTGCACACCGCCAAGGGCTACCAGGAGGTGATGCCGCCGATCCTGGTGAATTCCGCCAGCCTCACCGGCTCAGGCCAGCTGCCCAAATTCGCCGAGGAGAGCTTCCGCTGCGCCGACGACGACCTCTGGCTTACCCCCACCGCCGAGGTACCAATCACCTCCCTGCATCGCGACGAGGTGATTCCTGCCGAGCAGCTGCCGCTCAAATACGCCGCCTACACCCCCTGCTTCCGCCGCGAAGCCGGCAGCTACGGCCGCGACACCCGCGGCCTGATCCGCCTGCACCAGTTCAACAAGGTGGAGCTCTACTGGTTTTGCCATCCCGACCACTCCGCCGCCGCCCACCAACAAATCACCGCTGACGCGGAAGCCGTGCTGGAAGCCCTCGAGCTGCCCTACCGCAAGATCGAGCTCTGCACCGGTGACATGGGCTTCTCCGCCGCCCGCACCTACGACCTCGAAGTGTGGCTGCCAGGCGCCGGCTCCTACCGCGAGATCTCCAGCTGTTCGGTGTGCAACGACTTCCAGTCCCGCCGCTCCGCCATCCGCTTCAAAGATGGCAAAAACACCCGCCTGCTCCACACCCTCAACGGCAGCGGCCTCGCCATCGGCCGCACCATGGCCGCCCTGCTCGAAACCGGCCAGCAGGCCGATGGCTCCGTGCGCCTACCCGCAGCCCTAGTGCCCTACTTCGGGGGCGACACGATCGCAGCGGGGTGATGGATCAAGCCCAACACCTGAGCACCCAACTGGAAGGAATGGAGCGTCTGGTGGATGGCTACGGCCCAAGGGCACCGACCGGCACCACCACAACCCCATCGGTCCGGCGATAGCCGTACCCCTTGCCGCAGATCACGGCCAGAAACGCCGGTGCCCCCGAGCGTTGGCTGTCGATCTGCTCTGAGAAGCGCTTGAGGTTGGCGGCGGCCTGGTCAACCTGCCCCTCGCCGAGCTTGATCTCGATGGCGCCCCAGCGCCCATCGCGCAGCTGCACGATCGCATCCGCCTCCACCCCGTAGTCATCGCGGTAGTGCAATACCTCTCCTTCCAGGGGTTGGCTGAGCACGCGCAAATCGCGGATCACCAGTGATTCGAACAACTGCCCGAACCACTCAAAATCCTCGAGCAATCGCTCCGCAGCAGCCCCGCTGGCCGCCAGCGCCAGCGATGGGTCGACGAAATGACGCTTTGGGGCCTTGCGCAGCCGCGCCCTCGAACGCAGATGGGGAGCCCAGGCGGGCTGATCTTCGATCACCATCAGCTGCTCCAACGCCTGCAGGTAATCCGTCACGGTGCGCTCATCCAGGGCGCCATCGGCGCCACCGGCATCGGCGGCCAGTGTTGAAAGCCTGGCCTCAGTGGCGCAATGGCGTCCTAGAGCGCGCAACAGTGCCCCCACCCTGGCTGGATCGCGGCGGCGATCCACTCGGCTGATGTCAACCTGCCGCACCTGCTCGAGGTAGTCGCGGGCGGCCCGGCTCGCCGCTTTCAGGGGCCTGCCCTGCTGCGCCGGCCAGCCACCGCGGGCAATCAGCGCACCGAGATCCTGCACGCTCAGCCCTGGATCCGCCACGGCCTGCACCTCGCCAGCAAACAGCTGACGCAGCGACACGGCGCCGTTGGAAACTCCGGATTCGAACAAGCTCATTGGCCGCATGCGCAGGAACCCGAAACGGCCGGCGCCGGTGTGGCGGCTGGCATCTTCCGCCGGCACCGCTGAGCCGGTGAGCAGAAACTGGCCGGGCTGATCAGAGGCATCGACGGCCCTGCGCACCTGATTCCAGAGCTCGGGTGCCACCTGCCACTCATCCAGCAGTCGCGGCCTTGCTCCTTCCAGCACCAGCCTCGGCTCCACCGCCAGGGCCTGCCGCGCGGCCTGGTCGATGTCGAGCAGCACGCGGGAGGCGGATTGCTGCGAGGCCGTCATCGTCTTGCCGCAGGCCTTAGGCCCTTCGATCACCACAGCACCTGCGGATTCCAACAGCTCCCGCAGTTCACCATCCACGATCCGGGGGCTGTAGACAGGCACTCAGGCTCACTAATACGGTAAACACCGGCATCTTAATGCGTAAAATACGGAGCTTCGAATCCGGTTTTTGCAGGCATTGTGATGATGCTTTTGCCGACCAGCTGGCGTCAGTCGATGGAGCGCCCCTTGGGCAGGAGTGCCCGTGACCGGCACCTCATGCTCCAAACCCGCTTGCTGCAGCAGGGGTCGATCCCAGGGATGCGCGAATCGATCCTTGAAGGCATGGCCACCGCCCTAAGAAGCCCTTGTTGGTGATCTGAGCGGCGCCTACTCACGGCGCATCAACATTCAGCACCGGCTGATATACCAGGTACTCGATAACGAGCGCAGGGAATACTTATCGAGCCGACCAGGGCAGATAGGCATGCACGATTGACTGAAGATTCAGCTAATCGCACGTATCTAGGCCGCGTATCTAGGCACAGAGCCGGAGCCGCCTCACCTACTTCGGGAACAAAAACTGCACCTGGGCCCGGATCGTCACATCACCGAAAAGATCAGGCTTCACCACATTGGCGTAGGCCTGCAGCGACGCATTAATCGGTTGCTTGCCGATGCGAAACAAGCGGCCCACACCGCCTCCCACCGGCAGAATCCACTGGTCGCCACTGGTCGCACGCCAGTTGGCGGTGATGATCGGTGAGGTCACCAGATACCAGCCATGGGGCAGGTTGAAGTTAATGAAGGGCTGCAGCAGGAAAGCGCTCACCGAGCTGCGATCGCTATTGCCCGCAAACGACCAGATGTTGTTCACCAGCGCCCCAGCCACCCAGGGGCCCTTGCTGTACACCGCCACCGCCGCCGGCCCCGCAGACCACTTACCCCGGCCCAGGCTGCTATCGCTAGCCGTTGGTAATACAAGCGTGGGACCCAAACCAAAGGTCCAAGCGCCCCTGCCCTTGGGCACGAAGAAGAAGCTGGGGTTGAGATCGCCGATGCCATTTTGATTGCCCGTTGCCGTCGGCTGGCTCAGCACCGGCAGAATCGTGCGGGTCACCAAAGTGAGATCCGGGCTGAGCGAAAACGGCACCACTGGCTGAATATTCAGCAGGCTCTGGGTTTGGTCTTCATTGGGCCCAATTCCCGGGGTGAGGTTGTACTGAAACGGAACACTGACCAAATTCGAGATCGGGTTCTGGGCCTCAGTGGCCAGCGCCTCGGTTTGGGCTTCTTGCACTGCTTCTTGCACTGCTTCTTGGACTGCCTGCGGCTCTACTGCGGCGGACTCTGCTGCGGCGAGAAGTTGCAGCAAGGTGGCGCAGATCAGGGCACTCAAGAAGCGAGTCATATGGGTAAAAACAACTACTGCTGAGGCGGGATCTTAAGAATAGCGCTGCTGCTGCCACGGGCCGGATTCGGCGGGGAACACACGGCCGCAGCGACTGGACTTAGCCAAGACTTAGTTCAGCACCAAAGAGTGCATACCGCCCCCCTGGCCCCAAGCAAACCCAGCACAATGGACGCATAAATAGCGGGGCCTGGATGGGCGTTCTCACAGCACTAGCGATCCTGGCGGGGCTGATCGTGGTGCACGAGGCAGGGCATTTCTTTGCTGCGACCTTGCAGGGAATCCGCGTCAGTAGCTTTTCGATCGGCTTTGGGCCGGTGCTGATCGAGCGCCAGCGCCGCGGTGTGCAATTCGCCCTAAGGGCCATTCCCCTGGGCGGCTTCGTGGCCTTTCCCGATGACGATGAAGACAGCCCCATCCCCAAAAACGACCCCAACCTGCTGAGCAACCGGCCCCTAGCCCAGCGGGCCCTGGTGATCGCCGCCGGCGTGTTGGCCAACTTGGTGCTCGCCTATGCGGTGCTACTCGGCCAGGGCCTGGTGCTCGGCATACCCGCCGGTTTCAGCGCCAGCCCCGGCGTGCTGGTGAGTGGCGTGCAACCCGGCCTAGCCGCTGCAGCTGCCGGCCTCCAGCCGGGAGACCGCATATTGAGCCTCAATGGCAGCGATCTTGGCGGCGGCCAAAGCGCCGTTGCCGCCTTGGTGGAGCGCATCAAGGCCGCCCCCGAGCAAACCCTGCGCCTCGAAGCCGAGCGCAACGGCCAAACCCTGCCCCTAGATCTCACCCCCGCCGATCTCGGCGGCGTTGGCCGCATCGGCGCCCAGCTGCAACCCAATGGCACCGAGGCCTTCCGTCCCGCCCGCACGCCCCTGGAGCCCTTCCGCCAGGCCAACCACGACTTCGCCGCTCTCACCAGCCGCACCGTGGAAGGGTTCGTGACCCTCGCCACCCACTTCGGCGAGACCGCCGGCCAGGTGTCTGGCCCCGTAAAAATTGTGGAAATGGGGGCGTCGCTGGCCAAGCAGGGCGGCAGCAGCCTGTTCATCTTCACCGCCTTGATCTCGATCAACCTGGCGGTGCTCAATGCCCTGCCGCTACCCCTGCTCGATGGCGGTCAGTTCGTGTTTCTGCTGCTCGAGGGCCTGCGGGGTAAGCCCCTGCCCGAGCGCTTTCAGATGGCCTTCATGCAGTCGGGCTTTGTCTTCCTGGTGGGCTTGAGCGTGGTGCTGATCGTCAAGGACACCTCCCAGCTACCGGTCGTGCAGCAGCTGCTTGGGCGCTGAGCCTCACCGCCGCAAGGTAAGATCGAAAGCACTTATCCGATCGCAGTTCAGGCCGCATGGCGAAGAAGTCGATGATTGCGCGCGATGTCAAGCGCAAGAAGATGGTTGAGCGTTTTGCCGCCAAGCGCTCTGCCCTCAAGGCAGCCTTCGACGCCGCTGCAGGTCCCATGGAGCGTCTGGAAATCCACCGTAAAATCCAGCTGCTGCCCCGCAACAGCGCTCCCAACCGCGTGCGCAACCGCTGCTGGGCCACCGGCAAGCCCCGGGGCTACTACCGCGATTTCGGTCTGTGCCGCAACCAGCTGCGCGAGCGTGCCCACAAGGGTGAGCTGCCTGGAGTGGTCAAGTCTTCCTGGTAATCAGCCAAAGATTCCCAAGGCGCCTACGGGCGCTTTTTTTATGGCCAAGAAAGCCCATAAACACGATAAAAAGCGAAGGATGCCCCAGTAGTAACGGCCTAAATGCGAGAATGGTCCCTGACAACAACAGGACATAAGCGCACGTGCAAGGACAAACTCAGTCGATCTCCTTCGATGGTCGGGAGATCCGGCTGACCACCGGTCGTTTCGCCCCCCAGGCTGGGGGCTCGGTGATGGTTGAGTGTGGTGATACCTCGGTTTTGGTCACCGCCACCCGCTCCGGCGGTCGCCCAGGCATCGATTTTCTGCCCCTAACCTGCGATTACGAAGAGCGTCTCTACGCTGCTGGGCGCATCCCTGGCAGCTTTTTCCGTCGCGAAGGCCGTCCCTCTGAGCGGGCGATTCTCACCTGCCGCCTGATCGATCGGCCGATCCGGCCCCTATTCCCCAGCTGGATGCGCGACGACATCCAGATCGTGGCCACCTGCCTCTCCCTCGATGAGCGCGTGCCACCCGATGTGCTCGCCGTCACCGGCGCCTCGATGGCAACCCTGCTGGCCGGTATCCCCTTCTATGGCCCCATGGCCACCGTGCGGGTGGGTCTGCTCGGCGACGACTTCGTGCTCAACCCGAGCTTCCGTGAAATCGAGCGCAGCGAGCTTGATCTGGTGGTAGCTGGCACGCCCCAGGGCGTGGTGATGGTGGAAGCCGGTGCCAACCAGCTGCCCGAGCAAGACGTGATCGAAGCGATCGACTTCGGCTACGAAGCGGTGTGCGAACTGATCAAGGCCCAACAAAACCTGCTCAAGGAGCTCGGCATCGAGCAGGTGATCCCCGAACCCCAAGTCATCGACCCCACCCTGCCCAACTTCCTTGAAAAGGAATGTGGCGGTGGCATAGGTGAGGTGCTCAAGCAGTTCTCCCAAACCAAAACCGAACGCGACGAGAAGCTCGACGCCATCAAGGCCGAGGTGAGCGAGAAGATCGCCGCCCTAGCCGAAGACGACCCGATCCGCTCCGCTTCCAGCGGCAAGGCCCTGGGCAACAGCTACAAGGAGCTCACCAAAAAGCTTATGCGTGCCCAGATCCTCCAGGAGGGCAAGCGTGTCGATGGCCGCAACCTTGATGAAGTGCGGCCGATCAGCGCCGCCGCCGGCGTATTGCCCAAGCGGGTGCACGGCTCAGCATTGTTCCAGCGCGGGCTCACCCAGGTGCTCTCCTGCGCCACCCTCGGCACCCCGAGCGACTCCCAGGAAATGGACGACCTCAACCCGTCCACCGAGAAGCACTACCTCCACCACTACAACTTCCCCCCCTACTCCACCGGCGAAACCAAGCCGATGCGCTCCCCCGGCCGCCGCGAAATTGGCCACGGCGCCCTGGCTGAGCGGGCGATTGTGCCCGTGCTGCCCAACAAGGAGTCCTTCCCCTACGTGCTGCGCGTGGTGTCGGAGTGCCTCAGCTCCAACGGCTCCACCTCGATGGGTTCGGTGTGCGGCAGCACCCTCGCCCTGATGGATGCCGGCGTGCCCCTGAAGGCACCAGTGAGCGGCGCCGCCATGGGCCTGATCAAGGAGGGCGAGGAGGTGCGCATCCTCACCGACATCCAAGGCATCGAAGATTTCCTTGGCGACATGGACTTCAAGGTGGCCGGCACCGAAAAGGGCATCACCGCCCTGCAGATGGACATGAAGATCACGGGTCTAAATATGAAAACCGTGGCTGAAGCCGTTAACCAAGCCCGCCCTGCCAGGCTGCACATCCTCGAGAAGATGCTCGAGGCGATCGACAAGCCCCGCGACACCATGTCGCCCCACGCCCCACGGCTGCTCAGCTTCCGCATTGATCCGGAACTGATCGGCACCGTGATCGGCCCCGGCGGCCGCACGATCAAGGGCATCACCGAGCGCACCAACACCAAGATCGACATCGAAGATGGCGGCATCGTCACGATTGCCAGCCACGATGGCGCTGCCGCCGAAGAGGCCCAGCGCATCATCGAAGGCCTCACCCGTCGCATCAGCGAAGGTGAGGTATTCAGCGGTGCCGTGACCCGCGTCATCCCAATCGGTGCCTTCGTGGAGATCCTGCCTGGCAAGGAAGGGATGATTCACATCTCCCAACTCTCCGAAGCCCGAGTGGAGAAGGTGGAAGATGTGGTGAACGTGGGTGATCAGGTAACCGTGCGCGTACGCGAAATAGACAACCGCGGCCGCATCAACCTCACCCTGCGTGGCGTGCCCCAAAGCGAAGCTCCTGCACCGGAGTGATTGAAAGGGAGGGCTGCTAACTAGCCCTTTCTAAATTTGGTCTCGAGCACTTAGAGCCGGCCCTGCAAGGCCGGCTTTTTTGTTGGAAATCAACGCATGAATGAGCTCGCCTTAGCGCCAACTAAAAACTGAAGACCGGGGAGGGGCCAACTACATTTTTCGCAGCGGGCTAAGTCCTAGCTAAGTCCACCAGCAAAAAACGACCACTCCCTTCCAGCCATCACCCTCTGACCCTCAAACAGCAAAACCAGGATCAATCACAGCCATCGCCGCCGCCGCCTTTTCGCACAATTCGGCGTGGGCTCTGCCGTGGCTGGCGATCAGGCAACCGGCCTGGCGTACGTCACCGCTGTTGTAGGCCAGGGCGCGGCCGTCGGCATGGCTGAAGGCGCCACCGGCGGCGCGCAACACCGCCTCAGGCGCTGCCATATCCCAATCCTTCGGGGCGCTCTTGCCCGACAGGGAGATGTAGAGATCCGTCTCGCCGCGCAGGATCGTGGCAACCTTGCCGCCCACACTGCCGATCGCCTTGGTGTCGCCCAGGGCCAGGGCCGCCAGCAGCTGCTCGAGCCGCTGGTCGCGGTGGTTGCGGCTGGCTACCAGCACCAGCTCCCCCAGGGCGCGGCGGCCGCTGAAGCGCACGGGCGAGCGCACACCAGCGCGGCTTTCGCACCAGGCCTCTCCAGTTGCCCCGGTGAGGCTGGGCATCACGCCCAGCCACAGCTCCTCCAGCTCCGGCAGCAGCACCACCCCCAGCACCGGCTCGCCGCCGTGAACCAGGGCCAGATGCACCGCATATTCGCCCGTGCCCTGCAGGAAGTCTTTAGTGCCATCGAGGGGATCGAGGATCCACAGCCACTCCGCGGCCAGGGGCTCGCCTTCAGTGAGCTGCTCCTTGGCGGTTTCCTCGCTCAGCACGGTCCACGCGGCCGCGGGGAAGGCTGCGGCCAGGCCCTCCAGCAACCACTGGTTCACCGCAAGATCCGCCGCACTCACCGGGCCCTCGCCGCCCTCATCCACGCTCAACGCCGGCGGGAAGCCATAGGGGGGCTGCTCGCCCCGGCCATAGGCCAGCAAGATGTCTGCCGCGCCCCAGCTAAGCCGCCGCAGCTCCACAAGCAAGCCTTCGAGCGCAATGCCTGAGGGCAGGGGGAGGGCAGCCGGCATCATGGGTTGGCAGGGTTCAGCATTTTGCAGGAGCCCACCCCAAGCCGTGCAAGCCCCCGAACCCGCCCCCGGCGTGCTCTACCTGGTGGGCACCCCCATCGGCAACCTGGCCGACCTCTCACCCCGCGCCCGCCAGGTGCTCGCCGGCGTGCAGCGCATCGCCTGCGAAGACACCCGCCGCAGCGGCCTGCTGCTGCATCAGCTCGGGCTCCGCCATAAAGAGCAGGGGCCGCGGTTGGTGAGCTTCCACGCCCACAACCAAACCGCCCGCATCCCCGAACTGCTCGCGGCCCTCACCGCCGGCGAAGCCCTAGCCGTGATCAGTGACGCCGGGCTGCCGGGCATCTCCGATCCTGGCGAGGTGCTGGTGGCGGCCGCCCGCACAGCTGGGCACAACGTGATCTGCATTCCCGGCCCCAGCGCCGTCACCACCGCGCTGGTTAGCAGTGGCCTGCCGTGCGGCCGCTTCTGCTTTGAGGGCTTCCTGCCGCCCAAGACCAACCAGCGCCGTCAGCGACTGCAGGAATTGCAAGCTGAGCAGCGCACCATGGTGCTGTTTGAAGCCCCGCACCGGCTGCTCGATCTGCTCGACGATCTGCTGGCGGTGCTGGGTGATCGGCCCCTGCGCGTCGCCCGCGAACTCACCAAAAAGCACGAAGAGCAGGTGGGCCCCAGCGTGAGCGCAGCCATCGAACACTTCCGCCGCACGCCGCCCCAGGGGGAATGCACCCTGGTGTTGGCAGGCGCCCTGCCGCCAGAGCCCCTGGCCTGGGATAGCGCTGCCCTCAGCGCCGAGCTGCAGGAGCTGCAGCAGGCCGGCCACAGCAGCAACGCCGCCGCCAAGCTGCTGGCCGAGCGCACCGGCCACAGCAAGCGGGAGCTTTACGCCCTGCTGCACCAGGAGCCGCTGCAGCCCGAGTCCTGACCGGGCAGACTGCACCAAGAGCGTTCTCCTGTTGCCCTGATGGTCGTGCGCCTGCGCCTGCTTGCATCCAGCCTGCTGGGCGGTGGCTTGCTGCTAGCGATCCTCTGCCTGGGTGCTCAAAACCTCGACCAGCGCCCCAGCCTCAACCTGGGCTTTGCCCGCAGCACCCCTCTGCCAGCCGGTTTTCTGGTGGGCATTGCTCTAGTAATTGGCGTACTCAGTGGCGGCTGCAGCGCCGCCCTGCTCATCCCCCGCAACGAGCAACTGCCTGGGGATTAAGTGCCTGACGATTAACTGCCTGGCAAAGAGTAGAGGCTGCCCTCCATCACCACCCGGCTGATGCCTTGGGCGATCAGGTAGGGCGCCGTGCGCTCAAGAATACGAGTGTCTGGCACCTTGATCACCCGCTGGGTGCGGCCGCAGTGGCGCTTGGCCTGGCGGGGATTAGCAAACACCATCAGAGCCTGCCGCTCCTCTTCGCCATCGGCTAGCTGGCCAAGTTCGGGGAAGTCCTTGAGCGGCTTGGCTTGGAGCTCCACTGTTTTGTCAACCAGCATGTAAACGCTGGCTGGAAGGGGCGCATCTGCGAGCGGCTGGCATTGGGCCGGCTCGCCAACGTGATCCACCAGCAACAGCGGCACGGCCACAAACTGGTCGGCTAGGTCGTCGTCAGCGAAGTCGAGATCATTGGCGTCATCGCCAAAATCATCGGCATCATCGATCGCTAGCACCGCATGGTCTTCGTCGTCGCCGGCCGGCTCTGGCAGCTCAGGCTCTGGCTCTGGCAGCTCAAGCTCAGGGGGTTCAGGCTCTAGAGGTTCAGGCTCCAGGGGTTCAGGCTCTGATGGAGCTAGTTCTGGAGGTGCTTGTTCTGGAGCAGCTAGTTCTAAAGCAGGTTGTTCTTGTGAAACTTTGAGCTGCCGGATGCGTTGCTGCTTGAGCTGCTCGTATTCAGCTGGCTCCAGCCCAGCCTTGACCACGCGGCTCACCGTGTTGGTGCTGCAGCCATAGGCCTCTGCCAGCTCGGCGCTGACGTCACCAGCGCGGTAGCGAGCCACGATCTCGATCTTCTGGCTGTCAGTGAGCCGGGTGGCAGCCATGGGGCGAGAGTTGCGCAGCAGACCAGTGTAGGCCGAAAGAGCCAGCAGGTTTAGGGGGTTGGTGGCTTGACGTTCGGGCAGCTGGCACCGTTGAACCTCGAGGCGATGCGCGCTGAGCCCTCTTGATAGATCTTCTGGGCTTTTTGGGTATCACCCGCAGCCTGGGCGGCACTGAGCTTGCCGGCAAATATGCCGCAGGCATCATCCAAGCTCACAGCCTGGGCGCCCAAGGGAGCCGCAAGGGCCAGCAGGCCAGCAGCAGAAAACAGCAGGGCGAGCCGCATCTCAAAATTGATAACTATTGCCATTTTGGCGCCAAGGCCGCAGTTGTGTGGCCCCCACCTGCTGAGCGATCATGGCAACGGCTGCTCCCTTAGCTCAGCCGGATAGAGCAGCTGCCTTCTAAGCAGCCGGTCGATGGTTCGAATCCATCAGGGGGCGTTTCCAGAAACCACGTGGTGACAGGGGTTTAGGCCAGTCACCGCAGTGGTTTTCAGGACGGGGGCTGATCCGACTGGATCGGCGCAAACCCGCCTGAAACCGTCGAGGTCCGACTATTTTTTACCCAGTTTTTACCCAAGGCCCGTGGCTAGCCCGGCGTGGCTCAAGGACCTCTCCCGCAGCTTCAAGCGCAGCCGTGGTGGGCGGGGTGGCTGGTTTCTCCAGCTGCACCACGACCGCCTGCGGGTTCTGAGCGCCGAGTTGCCGCCCCGCCCTGATGAACCTGCTGCGTCGACTCCCAAGACCCGGGCCGTCACCCTGCAGACGAGTGCGGCTCCCGATAAGACCTCAGACGCGCTCACAGAAGCGATGGCCATCTACGAGGCGGTGCTCGCTGGCACCTGGCGCTGGCCAGACCCCGAGGACTGCCTCCCCGCAGGTGATGAGCGCCGGCTGCGCCCGGAGGAACTGAACAAGGCGATCCTGCGGCTTGAGAAAGGACTGCTTGGGGAAACGGTTGGGACCTCAACCTGGCAGCGCACCTACCTTCCTTATTACGGGAAGCTCCTCCAGCAGGCGGCCAACTGTCACTGGCTGATCGACCAGGAGCTGCTGGAAAGCACCCTGCGGCATTGGGCTCCCAACAGCCGCTCACGCCAGATGGCGTTCAACCGCTTTCGGCAGCTTTGGAAGGAAGCCGGCTGGCCCTGGCCGGAGGCCCTGGCGCCACTACGCGGCAATGGCAAGGCAGTAGCGCCCCCGGAAGGCGTGCGCGCCTTCAGTGACGAGGAGATCACCGATCTGCGCAACCGCATCCAGTCCAGTCGCCGCCTTGGGCCAGCCGACCTGGTGGCCTGGGACTGCCTGGTGGCCTTTGGGCTGCGCCCTGCAGAACTCAAAGGGCTGGTGCTGCTCAAGGGGCAAGGGCACCCCGTGGCCGTGGTCTCCCATGCCAAGCGCAACAGCAGGGGCAGCACGGGCCAACGCCGCGTGCCTGCTGTTCCCCCGGCTGGTTGGCCAGCCGATTGCCATCAGCTCGTCGAGCGCTTCCTGGCCCATGGCCTGCCGGACTGCGTGGTGCAGCACCGCTCGCCTGGCGAAGTGCTCAGCAAGCAGCTCAAGCGCCTACGGGAGCGGAAAGCCATTGCAAGCGAGCTGTCGCCGGAGCTGACCTCCTACGGGCTGCGCCATGCCTTTGCCCTGCGCCTCGGCCTCAACCTGGGGCTGCATGTGCGCGAGAGCGCCGCCTTGATGGGCCACTCACCCGCGGTGCACCTGCAGACCTATGGCCGCAGGCTGGAGATGCCGCGACTGGAAGCGCGGGTACGGGAACTGGTCAACCGACCCGCATCCTGATGCCGATCACTGATTCAAAAGATCTGGGGCACAGGTTCCCAAATGGGATACAAAAAACATCCTTGAGTTTGCAGGGCACCACTGCGGAACTTTCTGCGCATCACCTCAGAGCCTCTCTGACAGAAGCTCAGCGGGTTCCCGCATGGGACACCAGCAGAGCTAGCGCCAGCAGACAGGTTACCGAAAAGATCACCTCACAGGATTCGTTTAGGCAACCAAATCACAGGCTTAGCGATTAACCATTCATCCAACAGATAGGCCGTTCTGGCATCAATTGAGACCCGGAAGTTCGCCTACATTCCGACCCAGGCGAACCCAGTCGCTCCATGGCGTATTCACACTCCACCCGGGAAGCCTGCGAGGCCCTGCGCATCAGTGACAGAACCCTGTTGCGCCTGCGCAGAGAGGGGGTGCTGCGGGCGGGAGACCATTTCCGCGCAGCCGGCGCCGGAGTCAGCAGGCCTCCCTTGCTGTGGAACATTGAGGAAGTGGAGCGAACCCTCGCTCGCCGCAGTCGCCGGGTGCTCTGAGCCCTGAGCACCCAGGGTTCTCTCAGGACAGGCGCAGGATCTGGAGCGCGTCGTCCATGGAACGCACCACCCCGGCGCGGCCGCCGAGCTGTTGCACCAGCTGCAGGAACTTCTCCTGCTCCTCTCTCATTCGACCCTTGGTTGTTTTCACCTCGAGGGCGGTGAAGACCGCCAGCGTCTGGCCGAGGTGCTCAGGACCGATCACCACCTGGCTCAGGCCGATCAGATCGCTGCTGCCCTTGCACAGTCCGTAGGTGACCAGCCGGCCGCGTTCATCGCGGAGGGCACCGACGTTGTTGCGCCACAGCCGCACCGAGCCGCGGCCCAGCTCCAGGCGGATGCGCTGCTGCAGCTCCTGCTCACTCACGCCAGCAGCCCCCACTGGCCGCGGGTCTGACGGCTGGCGATCACATGCCGAGCCCAGCCCTTCGGGTTCTTCATGCCGCGCTGGGCGCCCAGGGCTTCCAGCTGCTCCGCCGTGCGGGCCTGGCTCTGCTCCCGCTTCCGCTGACGGCGCAGCTCCTGCTGGCTGAGCTCCGTCAGCTCGCCGGCCACCGTCACCAGCTGGCGCTTCTCCGGCCGGAACTGATGCCCGCATTCGGGGCAGAGGCTGATGGCACTGGCCATGGCGCAGAAGCACGCGGGGCAGGTCTTCACGGAGGGGGCTTTGCTCTGCTCGCGCCTGCGCACGCCGTCGAGGCTCCACTGCTGCTCATCGAGGTGGTGGCCCAGGCGCTCGATGTTGCCCACGTGATCGAGGATCACCGCCTCCTTGCCCGGCTGGGGCCGCAGGCAGCGGCCGATCATCTGCAGGTGCAGCGCCAGGCTCTGGGTGGGCCGCAGCAACAGGCAGCCCCCCACCGAGGGCGCATCAAAGCCCTCAGAAATCAGGCTGCAGCTGGTGAGCACCTGCAGCTCACCGCTGCCGAGCTGCTCCAGCAACCGCCGCCGCTGCAGGGAGTCCATCGAGCCATCGATCGAGGCCGCGGCCACGCCCCGTTCCGAGAAGGTTTCCGCCACGGCTTCCGCGTGGGCGATCGAGCAGCAGAAGGCGATGGCCGTGCGGCCGCTCAGGTGGCTGAGGTAGTGACTGACGGCATCGCCGAGGATGCGGCTGCCGCCCAGCTCGCCGGCGGCCTGCCGCAGATCGAAATCCCCCATCCGCTGGCGCAGGCCCTTTACCGAGAACCCCAGCGGTGGGGCAAACACCCGCGCCGGTGCCAGGTAGCCCTCGGCGCAGAGCCAGGCGGCACTGGGTCCGAGCACCAGGGCGGAATAGAACTCGCCGAGGCCGCGGCCATCGCCCCGCACCGGCGTGGCCGTGACGCCCAGCAGCAGTGCCCGGTCAAAGTGGCCGATCACCTTGGCCCAGGTGCCGGCATTGCTGTGGTGGGCCTCATCCACCACCAGCAGCTGGAACAGATCGGCCGGCAGCTGCGCCAGGCGCCGGGCCAGGGTCTGGACGCTGGCCACCTGCACCAGTGCGGCCAGGTTCATCGAGCGGCCGGCAGCGATCACCCCATGGCGCACCCCCATCGCCGCCAGGGAACGGCAGGCCTGATCGAGCAGTTCGGCTCGGTGCACCAGCACGGCGATGCGGTTGCCGCGGGCGGCCGCCTGCTCGGCGATGTGACTGAAGACCACCGTCTTGCCACCACCGGTGGGCAGTACAAAGACCACGGCGCGATGGCCAGCCATGAACGCTTGCCGCACCCGCTCGACGGCCTCCTGCTGGTAGGGGCGCAGGGTGAAAGACACGCCGGCACGGCAGCACCTTGCCAAAGTTTAGGGCTCCCGAAATAGCAGCTAGTCTTTCGGGCAAGCATTGTGCTGTCACCATGAAGCGCGTCCAGCTGCAGCTGCCGGAGGCCGTCGTCTCCTGGATTGATGACCACGCCGCGGGAATCGAGAGCCGTGCCTCCTTTGTGCGGCGCACCCTGGTGCAGCTGATGCGCCGAGAAGGCTGGCCGCTCCAATCGCCCCCATCGGCCCCAGCCGCGGCGAAGGACGAGCCCCGGCGCTGATGGCCACCGATGTGATGGCGGCCGCGGCGGGCCAGTGGCCGCGGCTGCTGATCGAGCTCGCCTCTCTGGCGCCGGAGCAGCTGGAGAACCGCCATCAGCCCTGCCCCGCCTGCGGCGGCACGGACCGCTACCGCTGGGACCGCGATGACGGCCCGGGCGGCTGGTTCTGCAACCAGTGCGGTGGCCGCGATCAGCGCGGTGGTGGCGGCAGCGGCATGGATCTGCTGCTGCGCCTCACCGGCTGGGACTTCGCCACCGCCGCCCGCCGCATCGAGGCCCACCTGGGCCTGCCGGCGGAGCCAGGCCAGCACCGGCCAGCCCCTTCCAGCCCCAGCCGGGTGGGCAATCCACGGCGGGGCCAACTGGAGAGCCCCAGTCATAGCCGCTCTGGCAGCAAGGCAGGCCGACCTGCCCGCATCCCAGGCACCCCACCGCCGGATGCCCCGCCGCCGGAGCTGGGTCGCGCCAGCGGCCAGTGGGGCTACACCGATGCGGCCGGAGCACAGCTGTTCTGGGTGCAGCGGCTGGATCTGCTGCAAGGCGGACGGCAGCGCAAGGTGTTCGTGCAGCGCACCTGGCTGGATGGGGGCTGGCACTTCCCCTCCCGCCGCGATCCATTTCGCTCTGACTGGCCGGCGCCCAGGCCGCTGTACCGGCTAGCGGAGCTGGAGCGCCACTTCTGGGCTCCGGTGCTGATCACCGAGGGGGAGAAGGCGGCCGATGCCGCCGTGGCGCTGTTTCCCGATCACGTGGTGGTGAGCTGGTGCGGTGGCAGCCAGGCCATCGCCAGCGTGGATTGGAGTCCCCTGGCTGGCCGTGCCGTCAGCCTCTGGCCCGATGCCGATGCCAGTGGCCGCGAGGCGATGGCGCGGCTCTCGGCCCTGCTGCTGGAGCTCGGCTGCCATGTGGCCGTGGTGCTGCCGCCCAGCTGCACGGAGGAGGACTGGGACCTGGTGGATGCGCCGGGTGCGTCGGGCTGGGATCTGGCCGATGCCACCTGGAGTGCTGCAGAAGCTCAGTCCTACCTGGAGGGCCACAGCCGCACGGTGCAACTGCCGGAGCAGGCGGCCGCCGCTGACTCGGACGGCGCCGACGCTCCAGCAGCGAACGGGCCAGAGGTAGATCGACCCCCTCCTGGCCTGCATGGTGCTGCTGACAGGCCTGGCGGCGCCGAGCCCTTCGTGTGCCTGGGCTACGACAGCGACGGCTACTTCTACCAACCGCGCTCCACCGGCCAGGTGGTGCGGCTGGGCTCTTCTGCCCATGGCGGCGTGAACCTCTGCCGCCTGGCGCCGCTGGCCTACTGGGAGACCCTCTACCCCAACAAGCGGGGGGTGAACTGGACGGCCGCGGCCTCCGACCTGTTCTGCCGCCAGGCCGCCATCGGCATGTTCGATCCCGACCTGCTGCGCGGCCGCGGCATCTGGTGGGACGAGGGCCGCTGCGTGCTGCACCTGGGCGACCGCCTGGTGGTGGACGGTGAGCCAAGGCCGCTCAGCGCCACCCTCAACAGCCGCTTCCACTACCAGCGCGGTGCCGCCCTGGTGGGCACCGCTGATGCCCAGCCGCTCAGCGACGAGGAGGCCCTGCTGGTGCTCACCCTGGCGGACCGCTTCCACTGGGAGGTGCCGGCCTCGGCGATGCTGCTGGCGGGCTGGGTGACGCTGGCCCCGATCTGCGGAGCCCTGCGCTGGCGGCCCCACCTGTGGCTGAGTGGCCCGGCCGGATCGGGCAAGTCGCACCTGTTTGAGCGCTTCTGCGGCGTGCTGCTGGCCGACATGGCCAGGGTTTTCGTCGGCAGCGTCACAGAAGCCGGCATCCGCCAGACCCTGCGCTCCGACGCCCTGCCGGTGCTGATCGATGAGGCGGAGAGCAACGAGCGGGAGGACCAGCAGCGCATCCAGGCGATCCTGGCGCTGGCGCGGGTGGCGAGCTCCGAATCGCGCGCGGCGATCGTCAAGGGCTCTCCTGCCGGCGAGGTGGCGCGCTACTCGGTGCGCTCGATGTTCCTGCTCTCCTCCATCGCCACCGGGCTCAAGCAGGGTGCGGACCGGCGCCGCTTTGCGCCGCTCAACCTGCGCAACCCCAGTGAGCTGCCCCAGCAGCAGCGGGAGGCGCATTGGCAGGCGCTGGACCGGGACCTCGAGCAGCTGATCACAGCCAACTTTGCGAACCGGTTGATCGCCCGCACCGTGGCGCTGATCCCGGTGATCCGCCGCACGATCACCGTCTGCTCCCAGGTGGCAGCCGCCCACTTCGATTCCCAGGCCCTGGGTGACCAGTACGGAACCCTGCTGGCCGGTGCCTGGTCGCTGCAGGCCTCGCGGGTGCCCAGCGCAGCGGAGGTGCAGAGCCTGATCGATGGCGCGGACTGGAGCAGCTACCGCGAGAGCACGGAGGTCCCGGATGAGCGCCGCTGCCTCAACCGGATCCTGCAGCACCAGCTGCGGGTGGAGAGCGAGGATCGCTCGGTGGTGACCCGCACCGTGCTGGAACTGGTGGAGTTGGTGTCCAGCGCCATGCCCTCACCGATGGAGCCGGTGCGGCCGGCCGATGCCGCCGACCTGCTCGCCCGCCATGGCCTGCGGGTGCGGGAGGGGGAGCTGCTGATCAGCAACAGCGCCGAGGCCATCGGCCGCATGCTGGCGGATACCGCCTGGGTGACCAATTGGGGTGCCATCCTCAGCCGCTTGCCTGGCGCCAGCCGCTCGCTGCTGGTGCACTTCCGCGGCCTGGGCAGCTCAAGGGCCGTGGCCCTGCCCCTGGCCATGCTCACCGGCCCCGGAGCGTTAGAAGGGGCCGTTTTCTAACGGGGCTGTTAGAGCGAAACCCCTTGCGGTGACTGGTTTCTAACGTTCTAACGCTCCTACAGGGGGTAGGGGCTCTCTCTCAATACCCCCCAGTGCACACCCCTGATCCAGGAGAGACCCCCTGTCTCCCCCTCTTTTCTTGTGTATCTATCTCTTTCTGTTAGAAGGTTAGAAAGAAGAGGAGAGCACCCCAGACCTGCTGCAGCGCAGCGGATCTGAGGTCTAACAGCAACTGTTAGAACGCTGTTAGAACCGCTCCGGCCTGTTAGACGGGCCAAGCCGGGCCAGCCGCAGCAGCTGACGGTCCTGGAGTGGGCAGGAAAGGCGGGATCACGCAGCGCGGCAGGCACGACGCATCGCCCGCGGGACCAACCCTTGCCAAGCTGTCTATGCTTTCGGGAATGCGAATGCTCTGCCTCTCATTCGCGTAAGTGCTGATCTTTCCTCTGCAGGTGTCGCTCGCGCGTGGTTGCCGGATGCCCTCCCACTGCTGATCCGGCCGCCCAGCCGCCTATGCAGGCTCCCCCGCCGGACCCCATCGACGCCCTGCGCTCGGCTGCCGCGGCCGAGGACGCCGATGGGCGGCCCCTGGGCGAGACGGTGGGTGTGGACCCCAGCCGGCCCGTGGGCAAGGGCAATCCACCGCGGCAGAAGCGACGGGCCATCCCGGCCCCCAGGCCCAGCCGGCTGGAGATCGAGCGACGCATCGCCGAGGCCCAGCTGTGGATCGCCCAGCGACTGCCGCTGGTGCAGATCCTCGAAAATGCTGGTGAGAAATGGGGGGTCCGCAACAGCCAGACGGTGAACCGCTACCTCAACCTCGCCCGCGAGCGGATGGTGGAGGAGCTGATCTCCGACCGCCGCCGCCACCAGGCCGAGCAGATCTTTGCGCTGAATGAATGCGCCCGCCGGGCCATGGATGCGGAGCAGTTTTCGGCTGCGGTGGGCGCCTTCCGGGTGATCGCTGAGATCGGCGGTTTGCTGCGCGCGCCGATCAAGCCGCCGGAGCCACGGTCATGACGGCGAGCACCACCGCCACTGCGATGCCAGCTCCGGTGCTCACGTCACCGGCCCCTGCTGAAGGCGGCCTGCTGCTGTGCGAGCTCGACCCCTGGGGTGACGCCGGCCTGCTGCACCTCCCGACGAGTACCGCAGCCGAGCCATCCGAACCCCAGAGCCTGCGCAGCTTCATCACTGAGGCCTACCCCCGCTACGGATACCACCGCTGGGCCGACGTGCTGATCGATCTGCTGCAGCAAGTGGCCGATGGCCAGCTGAGCCGGCTGATCGTCACCTGTCCTCCCCGCCTGGGGAAGAGCCTCCTGGTCTCCAAGCTGTTCCCGGCCTACTTCCTGCAGCGCTACCCGCAGCTCTTCGCGGCGATTGCGTCGTACTCGGCGGAGCTGGCCTATGCCCATTCTCGCGAGGCGCGCCACTTCTACCGGGTGACCGGACACCTGCTGGCCCGGGACTCGGCAGCTGTGGGCAACTGGCTCACCCGTCAGCGCGGTGGCTGCATCGCTGCTGGTGTGGATGGCCCCTTCACCGGCAAGGGCTACAGCCTGGGGATCATCGATGACCCCTACAAGGGTCCGGGGGATGCCGCATCCCCGGCGCTGCGGCAGAAGCTGATCGACTGGCTGCGCTCGGTCTGGCTCACCCGCGCCGAACCCGCTTCGGTGCTGGGTCCGGATGGGAGGGAGCAACCGAACCTCTCGGCCCAGGTGGTCGTGCTGACCCGCTGGGACCACCAGGATGTGATCGCATGGCTGCTGGAGCAGGAGCTGGGGGAGGCTCCGCAGCACTGGACCGTGCTGGATCTGCCGGCGATCGCTGAGGAGCCAGCCGAGCGGCCCCAGCTGCCGCCCACCTGCACCCTGATCCCCGACTGGCGCCAGCCGGGTGAGGCCCTGTGCCCAGAGCGGTTCCCCCTGCCGGAACTGCTCAAGATCCGTGCCCGCCTCGGTGCTTACTGGTGGGCGGCGCTCTATCAGCAGCGGCCCAGCCCGGCATCGGGCTCAATCTTCCTGAGGCAGTGGATTCGGCCGCCCTTCTCCCGTGAGGAAACGGGAGCGGCCACTGGCCGCCAGCGGCAGTACACGCTGCTGGCGCTTTCCTGTGACCTGAGCTTCAAGGGGGAGGCCGAGAGCGACTACTGCGGCTTCTGCCTGGCAGGCCTGCTGGCTCCACCGGCTCGCTCTGCCATCCCCCGATCGGGTGAACCTGACGGGCCGCCGCCACCGATTGCTCTGGAGATCGAAGTGCTCTGGGCCGCCCGGCACCGCTTTGGTCTGCCCGAGGTGATTCGCTTCCTGCTGGGCTGCCTGCAGGCCCTGGAGCAGCAGGGCCTCAGGCCCAACGCCGTGCTGATTGAGGACGCTGCCAATGGCCCGGCGGTGCTGCAGACGTTGCGGCGCCGCGTGCCGGGGATGCTGCCGATCACCGCCCGTGGCAGCAAGGAGACCCGGGCCCATGCTGTGGCTCCATTGGTGGAGGCGGGCCAGATCCGGTTCCACCACCGTGCTCAGCCGCTGGTGGAGGAAGCGATCCGCTTCCCCAAGGGCAGCAAGGACCTGGTAGATGCCTTCTGCCACGGAGCCCTGTGGCTGGAGGGCCGCTATTGGAAAGCCCATGGCATCCAGCCGTTGGTGACGCCGCTGTTGGTGAGCCGGTGAGCGAGCCGATGGTGACCGCGGTGCAGGACCATCCAGCTCCATCGGTGCTCGAGAGCCCAGCCGCAGAAGTGCTGGCACCAGTGGTGGTGCAGCTGGTGCTGCCGCTCACTGTGGTGATGGTGGGGACCGCCACTGGGGTGGAGCGGATGCTGCGGCAACGGCGTTACCGCCGGCCAGGGTGTTGCGCTCGGGCCCAGCAGTTGGAGATCAACTGGCAGGCACCTGCTCGTCATCCGCCTAGAGCGCAGATTCGCCAGCCCCCGAATTGCAGGCCCAGGCGTCAGCGACCCGTATGCCCCCACGCGGCTGCCGATGCTATGGCGCTGGAGCACATTGACCTGGCGGAGAAGATTGCCGGTAACTTCGCCAGGCGTACCGTTCATCCCAAAGAGGATCTGCTGCAGCTCGCAATGATCGGCCTGATCAAAGCGGCGCGGCGGTATGACCCATCACGTGGCCCTTTTCGGCCCTATGGGCGCACCTATGCCAATGGGGAGATCACTCACTTCCTGAGGGACAATGGCTTCATGCTCAAGGTTCCACCGACTTGGCGTGAGATCCATGTACGGGGGCAGCGGTTGCTCACTGCGGGGCTAGGCGTCGCGGAGATGCTGGCGCGGCTGGAGATCAGTCGTGAGCAGTGGAATCAGGTTGTTGAAGCTTGCTCAGTGAGGGTGGTTGCTTTTCCTATTGAGTGAACGCCCTAGATCAGAGGTGAGCAGAGATCTCGGAATTAGTAGGTAGTCAATTCTCCCGTCTTCTGCATCTGGATTCAGGGTTGCCTGACAAAGGAATCCAGGCAGTGAATCAAAAAAACTAGCTGTCTGGTGTGCTTTGTTGAAAGGGGACCAAAAATCTTTCCGCGATATGGACTGCCTTTAATGATGAACTCTCAAGCAGCCTTGCGCATTCACCAAGAAGATCATCTCCACTGACGTGAGTGCCGACTAGCGAAGAGAGCAGTGCGCGCGCCTCAGATATCATCAATGCAAGGCTCTCATAGGTTAGCGCGTGCGAGGCACCTGCCACTGCCGCACGAGTTGCAACTGAGTGAGGATGAATGCTAACCCTTACACATGAATAGCCTGGATACTCTTTGGCAAACCATTCGGCAGCAACTAGAAGCTGGCCATGTTGTTCTTTTGTGAATGCATTCTTTTCTTTCTTTCGACTCTTCGCCTCAATTACAAGCCCTGTATTGCTTGGTAGTAACCATAGAACATCTGGTCCAACCCCATTGTCGTCAAAGCGTTCAGATGGTATCCCGATGTATTTGGCTAGATCAGCAAGAGCTTGCTCGAACTGGTTGGAGGTGGCCTCAGGGGTTAAATATGACACTGTCTCTTCAAATGATTTTAAATGGCCAAGACGCATTTGGTAACCTTCAATCAGCTTACATATTGCCTGGTCCTGGCTAGAAGGTAGATTTAAGGGGCGATAAGGAGGCCTGGACAGAGGGCGCGTGAGATTAGGATTGGCTGCGTAGGCCTGCAGTTGATGTTTCTGTCCTAGTGCGCCATTGCCCCAATTAAAGGCTATCTTAGCAGATAGCTGTAACAGCCAGCCACGCGATTGACTATCTATTTCATAAGGACCTCCCAGGAATCGATCTAGTTTTGTCAAGGCTGTTTCATGCAATCCGCGTCTCAAGCATTCAAAAGCCTTGCGTTCTACAGCTGCTTGCCTCAGCCTAATCTCGTCAGGCTCCTCAGTCGTGACGGTGTCTGCAAGTTGCTCAGCATGATACTGAATCCAATCCCTATCTCTGTCTAGGCACTTGCCAGCTGTTTCAGTAA
Organism: Cyanobium sp. L1E-Cus; assembly: GCF_024345755.1. Lineage (NCBI taxonomy): Bacteria > Bacillati > Cyanobacteriota > Cyanophyceae > Synechococcales > Prochlorococcaceae > Cyanobium > Cyanobium sp. L1E-Cus. The sequence continues at coordinate 27,744 of NZ_JAGQBS010000009.1, forward strand.
ATTCATACTCATCTTGAACGTCATTGCTGATTGACAGTCCCATGTCAATCTGTGCTCGTGTTGCACTGGTCAAAAAGTCAAAATTAGATTTTCTTGCAATCCATGCTAGAAGATCTTTGCCAGTAAGTATAACTATACAGTGATCGCCTGAGCCTCTTGCGCCTCTACCAATACCCTGCTCAACCTTTTGAGCAAGCATTCGCGAGAATGTACTTCCCCCTTGAAAAGCGATCCGCCTGTAGGTCTCATACGCTGTTGAACCACCTGGTAGGCCATCCATGATTAGGAGCCTGCATGAATCTCCAGGAAGGTCAATCCCATCATACCGATTTGAAAATACAATAGGACCTGAGGAAGCACCCCGCTGTAGTTGGTCAATGTACTGCTCAGCTAGTTCCGAGCCTTCGGCAAACACGGCGCAGTCCGTCCATGTCTTTGCGCGATGATCAGATGATGTAAGAATAACGACGCCTACATTTTTTTTGGCAACATCTGCTGCCATACGCTTTGCTGCTCCAGGCAGATCAATTTTTGAGTTTTTAAGGTCAGGTATGAGTATCATCCTCTCGCTAATTCCAGCGAGTGATCGCGAAGCCAGTGGAGAGCTTACCGACGCCGGATCCGCATCAAATGTGCGAATAATTTCGCTATCATCTGAAATTGTCGCAGACATATAGATCCTTCTTGGTGCTTCCGAAAAAGTCGGAAACATGTTCACAAGCGGAAGGATTGGAGTGATGGTAAACGATCTACGGTTTATGAGTGCATGGCAAAGGTGTAGGTTGTCCCTCAAGAGAGGCCAGAGAAAATCGAAGTCGTTGGCATTACTTCTCAATAGCTGCCTTACAGCATCCTGTTTTTCTTGCCAATCCCATGATGGGACTTCTAGTAAGTCATTCTCTTTCCCGGATACCACATCATCAAATGTCCCTAGACGATCAATATTGGCGAAAGCGCCCCGAAAAACGCCGCACAAGCTCTGATAAAGGCTTTTGCTGCTTTCTGAGCTGATTTCTAGTGTGAATGACTCTCGAACTGTCGAAAACGCAACATGAGCATCATCTAAAATTATTGCCGCTGCTTTCTTAGCATCAGGCTGCCCATATAGGCCAAACTTGCTCTTTCCATTGAACAATGCTTTGTAACTAGCTATTAGTATTGTCTGTCCAGTGTCAAAAGTCTGATCTAATGAAATTGAGCGAGAATAGGCTGTAGCGTCAATTCCATACTCTCGGGCTTTGTTGATTGTCTGCTTGACAAGCTGCTTTGTTGGAACCAGATACAAAACAGGTTCGCCTGTCTCGTTTAATATTGACTGTCCGACAAGCAAGCCAACTAAAGTCTTGCCGCCGCCAGTATGCAGCTTAATGGCAATGTCTCGATCAGCTCTTCTTTTGTGCCACTCATTCAGCACCTCTGCCTGGCTAGTATAAAGATCGTTAATCTCAGGCGGCTTTGGCTGTCTGCGAAAGATTTCAAGCGGATCAATTGCCTTCGTCCTTGCAGCTTCGGCACGTAGTTTTTTGAAATCAACCATTGCTGAGATGTTTATTGTAAAATGTTATCTGCCCAGCGCTATGTGGGCATGTCCTCCCTTGGTGATAGTGAGGTCCTTCCAGTTCCTCATGAAAACCTGAAGTCATTCCGGGTTGCAGCCGAAACCCGCTGTGTGGCAATCAACTCTAGACAGGGAGCTGATCACGCTCGGTTCTTCTGCGGACCCACATAAGAACCCAGGCACCCGCAGCCTGTTCGACCTGCTTGCCCTTCAGCCCTGACCAAAACAATGCAGATCGTGCATGGATTGGCCAGTGACCCATTGATGCTCCTGGCAAGGGCGACAACGCAGCCAGCAGCCAATGCCCACCATCCGCCGCCGCAGGACAACGCCCCCTAGTAGTCCCTCCTCCCCGCCAGCCCGCCAGTCCCGCCTGCTTGACCAGCCCCCCTGGCTGGAACACCCCACCCTCTCCGGCCTGCGGGAACGCCTGCAGCTGGTCTACGACTGCTGGACCCTGCTGGAGCTGCCTGAAGGCACCAGCCGCCGGCCGGTGTATCTCCCCCGCGGCATTGAGGAGCCTGAGACCTGCTACTTCAAGCGGCTGGAAGCGGCCAGGCCCTCCGGCTTCTACCGCGATGCCCTGCGCACCTACGCCGGGATGCTGTCGCGGCTGGCCTGGCAGGAGCTCCCTGACTCGCTGACCCGGGTTGCCACCGATGTGGATGGTCAGGGCACCGACCTGGGGGTGTTCCTGTTCCTGGCCGACCTGCTCACCCTGCGGGATGGCGGCTGCCTGATCCTGCAGCTGCCCCCCCAGCACCGCTGGCCCTCAGAAGGTGACCGGCTGGAGGCCCTCGCCAAGGGCGATCGGCTCTCCCTGCCCCGCCTGCAACTGGTGCCCCGGGGCGACCTGCTCAACTGGCGCCTGCCTACCGATGCCGCCACAGGCGCTCCGGCATCGGGGCCTGTGGAGATCGTCTGGCGGGAGCCACGCCGCCAGGCCCTGCCGCCCCGGTTTGCCAGCGGCAACACCGCGGTGCCCACGGTGGTGCTCGATGCTCACGGCGGCCTGGTGCCCGATCCACAGGCCTGGTTCTACCGCAGCCTCTCGGTGATGGACGACGGCCTTGTGCTGCGCAGCTGGCAGGCCAACCCCAACCCCGGTGCTGTCGATGGCTACGACGTGGTGCCGGTGGGTGAGCCGGAACGGATGCCCCAGCGCTTTGACCTGCCGGCCCTCTGGTATTCGGTGGATGGCACCGCCTTCGGTGAGGGCGATCTGCCCCACCTGGGCCTGGCCCACCAGTACCTCAACCACTACCGCTGCCGCAGCGAGTACGAGGACCTCTTGTCGCGCACCGCCCTGCCAGTAGGCGTGCGCACGGGCCTTGTGGATGCCTACGGCTTCCGCCGCAGTGATGGTGCTCTGGGCGCTGGTGCTGCCAATGGTGGAACAGATGCCCAACGTCCCCAGCGCCTGGTGCTCTCCACCTCCTCCTTCATGGATCTGCCGGAAGGTGCCAAGTTTCAGTGGGTCGAAATAGAAGCCCGCTCGTTGGCGGAGCACCGGGCCTACCTGCAGCAGCTGGAGGAGGCCATGCGCCGCGACGCTCTGATTCCCGCTGGCGGCCACGGACCAGCCCGCACCGAGTTGGAGATTTCCCTGACTGCCGGCCAGAGCTTTGCGGTGCTGCAGTCGCTGGCAGGCCAGAAGAGCTCGATGCTCAGCACCTTGCTGCGCCAGTGGACGCGCCTCACCGGCGAGAAGCTGGCGGACACACCGGCCTGCAGCGTGGAGATCTGCCCGCTGGTGCCGCCGCAACCGCCGCGCAAACCCCAGCCTTCGGTGCAGGAGTGGCTGGTACTGCATGAGCGAGGGGTGATCGACGGCGTGGAGCTGCGCCAGCAGCTGGGTCTGGGCGAGCCCCATGGGGGCAGCGGCAGCTGAGCTGGCTGGCAACTGAGGGCATGACCCAGTCCTCCCCACCCACCTGCAGCTGGCGCCCCGGCGACGCAGAAGCCCTGCGCATTGCCCTCTCGATTCCTGTCAGCGCACCCTCTCTCTCGGCTCTGAACCGGGAGATGGCCCTGCTCCAGACCCACTACCCCACGGGGGTTTGCACCGCCCAGGGCCACCTCGATGCCATCGCCGTTCTGGATCAGCAACTGGCGGTGCTGACCCCAGCCGAGGTGAACAGCCCAGTGCGCAGCCGGCGCAAGGGTGTGGCCGGTGGCGTGCTGCCCAACCCGCTGCCCCTGAGCAAGTTGGCGGTGGTGGAGTACGCCACCGAGCTGTTGCTGGAGGAAACCGAGAGCGAGTGGAACCCTGCGGGCCCCTCGCCGGCGGTGGTGCTGAACCGGCACAGGAGCCAGCACATCGGCCAGCTGGCGCTGCTTTTGCCGCGGCTGCAGAACTGGCGCCAGTGCAACACCAATCCCTTCCAGGGATCGCTGGTGCGGGGTTGAGCGATGGAGCAGCCCCTTTCGCCGCTTAACCAGGGCCTCAATCCCCTGCGGGGCGCTCCGCAGTGGGGGCAGCTGGTGGGGGTGCCAGCGGCCTCACCAGCGATCGATAACCGTGTGGGCCAGCCCGTTGCTGCTCCCCCTGGGGCTCTGCCCCTATGGCTGGCGCTGCAGCCCTTCGCAAACGCCCGCCTCTGCCTGTTCGAGGTGGACCGGCCTGAGAGCCGCAGCCCCATCCCAATTCGCCGCCACGTGATCGACTGCTTCCTCGAGCAGAGCGGCATCGTCAGCGGCTACAACGACACCGCCCTCACCGACCCGGGCGACGCGCTGCTGCGCGGCTACCTCTGCCGGGCGGCGATCCTGCCGGTGAGCACCAGCAACACCTTCGACTGGCTGGCGGCCGAACAGGCCTGGGCCACCCCTGGATTCCGCGAGGAGGCGCCATTGCCGTGGGATCCGTCGCTGCTGGGCACGGTGCAGGCCCCTTGCCAGGGGGTGATGTGGCTCGGGGACCTGGCCCAGCTCTCGCCCGAGGGCGGCCTGCCCAATGGCGGCCGGGCCCAGTTCGCCGGCTGCCAGGTGATGCACTTCGGGGCGGATTACGGCCCCGGCGGTATCGGACTGCTGGTGCAGCCGCTGCTGGGGGAAGCGATCCAGCTGGTGCTCAGACCCCACAGCGTGCTGGTGCTGCGCGAGGGCGACACGCTGAACCTGATCGCTGATCGCTACGGCACCACCGTGGCCACCTTGAGGCGGATCAACCCCCAGCTGGAGAGCACCCAGACGATCACCGCAGTCGAGGGGGATTCGCTGGCGGTGCTGGCGGGTCGGCACGGCACCACGGAAACCAAGCTACGCAGCCTCAACCCAGTGCTGCAGCAGAGCGAGACCTACATCAGCGTCGAAGGCGACACGCTCAGCAGCGTGGCGGCCGACCAGAACCTCAGCCTCTCCCTGCTCCGCCAGTTCAACCCGGAGCTGAGCAGCTGGCCCAGCGAGGAACCCCTGCCGGCAGGCACCACCCTGCTGCTGCCCATCTACCGCTCCACCACGCCCATCCAGGCGGGGATGCAGTTGCTGGTGCCTGGCTACATGCCCTCGACGCCGCTGCCGGCGGGGGAGTGGATCTACCTGCCAGCCCGGCGCTCTGCTCCCGTGCTGGATGAGCTGCCTGAGCAGGGCTTTTGAGCAGCTGGCAACAGGGAGAGCGAGCGCAGCCCGGACGGGGCGCCCGCAGCACCACAGCCGTGATGGGTGATGCCCTCCTCCTTCTTCTCCTCTGATTCCAGCGTCGCCAACAGCGGCGCTGCTCCAGGTCCCATGGTCGCTGCTGGCCGATGGCAGACCTACCGCCAACAGCAGCAACAACCCAACCAGGTCCCTGCTGGCTCTGCTCCACCTGCCGCTGACTCCGACCTGCTCGACAGCGACGGCGCCGTTGACGTGGCTCTGGATGCTGCCGACGGCGACGACACCCTCGACCTCTCCCTGCCCCAGGACCCAGGTGCCAGCGGCAGCGGCGACAACGACGAACCTCCGGCGGCGGCTGCCAGAAGTGCTGATCCCCTGCGGGCCGAACGCCGCCGCAGCAACCAGCTCGAAAAAGAACTGCGCAAGGCCCGAGCCCAGCTGTCGCGCTTCTCGGAGATCAACCCGGACGAGTACGCCCGCCTGCAGGACGCCGAGCGCAAGCGCGAGGAGTTCGAACGCCAGGTGGGCGAGCGCGAACGCCAGCTCAACGAGGCCAACCTGCGCCGGGTGCGCAGCGTCGAAAAGGAACGGGACGAGGCCCGCTCCCAGGTGCAGAACCTGCGCAAGGAGCGCTTGATGGAGCGCCTGTTCTCCGAGGCCGAGGGCCGGGTGGGCGGTGATGAACGGGGGACGTTCTTTGACACCTTCGTGACGCTCTGCGGCGGTCACTTCCAGCTGGCGGAGGTGGATGGCCGCGAGCGACTGCTGCCGGTGGACGGCAAGGGCCAGCCCCTCACAGCCGACGGTGTCGCCCTCAGCGATGGCGACTACATGGAGGAGCTGCGCCGCCACCCGGTGTACAGCTTCCTCTTCCAGCAGCGCAGCGGCCTCTATTCCGCTGCTGTGCCGGAAACGGGCCATGAGCACGGCGGCGCGGTGAACCTGCAGACCCTGAGCACCGCCGAGCTCTACCTGGAGGCCGTGAAGGGCACCACCCCCAGGGCTGCTGCACCGCGGCGCTGATCCCCCCGCCGGGAGAACGAGATGGTCTGGTATCTGGTGTTCTGGCGCAACCGCTCCACTTCCACCGTGGTGGCGGCTGCCACCGCCAGCCAGGCCCGCTCCCGTGCCCGCGCCAAACAAAAGCGTGGTTACGGAGCGATCGTTGCGGCACGCCGCGCCAATGCCCAAGACGCTGGCTTGATCAGGAAAGGGACCTGGGTGCGGCGCCGCCGCGATGGCACAAGCCCCCAGTTCGGCAGTGCTCGCTCCAAAGCCAGGGCCCGCCGGCAGCGAAGCGCCTACCGCCATTGGCTGTAAGGCCCGGCCACCAACCGGCAGCCGGGCCTGAGCCCCCTGGCTCAGCAGACCGAGACGGTGCAGCCGGGAGTGCCCTGCAGCTTGCGGGCAAAGGCGAACGCCTTCTCGGCAGGGATCAGCCGCATCTTCTTGACGGGCTTGCCGCGGCGGCCCATGAACTCGACCTCACAGGGGGCAGTGCCGAGCTTCTGGACTCCTGGCTGATAGCGGTGAACCACAAGCAGGCGGACTTCGCAGACGGGGCCTTGGGGAGTGGCCATGGCTGGGATGGAGCGGAGAACACCGACCAGACGCCCCTGCGGCTCGCGCTGGCCAGGGGCGAGCCCAGCGAGCCTCGCGACAGCCCTGGCCAGCGCGAGCCGCAGGGGCATGCTGCGGAGGGGTTTCGCTCCGACCGGCCAGCCAGCCTCCAGTGGCAACGGTGCAAGTGCCGTGCTGATTTCTCACCGCGACAGGGGACCAGAGGTGCTGGCTCTCCTGGGATCGAGGTCCGTCCCAGCTGCTCCCGTCACGACTGATGCGGCCTACCGCGCAGCGGTACCTGGCTGTCCGCTCTGCAGCACCCCGGCCGCCGTTTGTCTGTGGCATGGGCACAGGTCCCGGCCTGGCTGGTGGCGGTCCCTTCTTGCGGCTGTACATCCCTTGGCCGGAGCCGCGGAGCCCGAGCAGGCGCGAGAGGCGGAACGGATAGGGCCGAAAGGGGCCCAAAGGCCCCCGCAGGATCAGACAGCCGGCATGGCCCCGCTGCTCTGCAGCACGCCGCGGCGTAGCAGCGCCTCAGCCGCCACCACCTGGCGATAGCTCAGCTGGGCTTCTGCTTCCAGGGCGCTATCGATCTCATCGACCCGCGCCAGGCACAGCTGAATCGCTGGCAGCACCTCTTCCTCCAGCCGGGAGATCTCCTCTTCTCCATAGGGCCGATCAATCCAGGTGCGCCGCAGCGGCCGGCCGGCATGGCCCCGCAGGATTGATTCGATGGCTTTGCCGCAGGACTCCAGCAGCAGGAACGGATCCTCCTCGGGCCTGCAGAACGTCGAGGCAGCGGCAGAAAGCATGGCCATGAACTCGGCGCCGAGAGCGGCGCAGCGACGGGACCGATCCCAGCGGAGGTCCGACGCCAGGAGGGCCTCAGACTGGAGAGGTCCGGAGCAAGCTCCCTTCCCGCCACTAGTCGTTACCGGTCCATCCGCGTGAGAGCTGCTCCACCCAGAAGCCCCAGCAACAGGTTGAGGGTGGAATCAAAGCCTCCTTGCAGCTGCTCCAGCGTGCCGGGGCAGATCTGACCGATCGGCCGGCCTTCCAGCGCCCGCTGACCGCAGACCCCAGCGGCCAGCGAATAGATCAGCAACTGGGTGCCGATCACCACCGCCAGCGTCTTGAACACAAACCGCTCGCGATCGAAGGGTGACCGTGGTGCTGGCTCTGGTGTCACGGTTTCTTTTTCTCCTGCAGGTTGATCAGCCCCCTCCGGGAGGCAGCACAAGCTCACCGCTCTGCAGCAGCTCCCAGATACGGAGGGCCTCCGCCTGGCGCAGCTCGGTGTGGGGGGTGCCGGGCCTGAAGTAGCCCTCAGCTACTGCAGCCGAACCGGTCCAGTAGGCCGCCGCCTCGGCTGGATCCATGCCGTGAGGCCGGTCCTCAAACACCCGGGTCCAGCCGATCAGCGAGCCCTCGGGCGGATCGTGCAGGCCGGCGTACTCCTCGGCGAAATACTGCTCCTGCCAGTCGTTGCTGTTGGGATCGATGCCCTCGCTGATGGCCTGGCTGCGGGCAGCGTCGTAGGCAGTGCGGCGCACGCCGGTGTACTGCATGGCCCCGCGGCCCGCGCCGCTGCCGGCCTCGATCACATCGAGGTCCTCCAGCTCCGGCTCACCGGTCTCCACCACCATGCAGCCGAGGAAACCGCAGGCCTCTTCTGCCGTGAGGGGCTGGATGACGCCCAGGCTGGCTTCGGTGACGGCGCTGCTGCAGAAGAACTCCAGCCAGTGCTGCAGGTTGGCGTGGGCCAGGGATGGCTCCCCAGAGATGCATCCCCCTGGGGCCTGGCCCGGCGTCACTTTTTTTCCTGGAACACCCCCACATAGACGGTGCCCTGGCGGTATAGGGGCAGCACGCGATCACGCAGATCGGCGTTGTGGATGCGGATGCACCCAAGCGTTGAATGGAGCGGCTGCTGCGGTGCCCAGGCCCCGGGCCAGCCACAGGCCGAGCCGCCGCCGTGGAGCATGATCCCGGCCCGCCCAACGGCCACCTCCTGGCCCTCCAGCTCCTCCATGTCGAAGGAGTACCAGCCGTAGCCCATGGCGGTGTCGGAGCAGGGCGGGTTGGGGTTCTGCTCGTAGTCGGCGTAGAGCTGGCCAAGCCTGTAGAGCCCCGGCGGGGTGTCGGTGCTGTTCTGGGTCCAGTCGGTGTCGCTCCCCTGGCCGCGGGCCAGGCAGGGGATCTTCCACAGGAAGGCCCCGGTGTGGTCGTAGGCCTCCATGTCCTGGTCGCGGTCATTCACCAGCAGGTAGGAATCCCCGGGCTGGACGGGAGCTGCCAGCTGCGGGCCGGCCATCCCGGCTTCCTCTGAGCCGCGCGGATCGAGCCCGCCACTGGGGACTGCTGGTGCCGAGGGCGCCGCGGGTTTCTGGCTGAAGGTGAGCGCCCAGGGGGCCTGCTCCTCGAGGACGACCTCGCTGCCGGGCAGTGACTGGATCGCGGCATGGAGGGTCCAGACGCCGGAGACCTGCTGGGGTTCACCGCGAAAGGCTTCAAAGCGGTCCTGGAACCGCTCGGGGGTCATGGGGCTGGCCATGGGCGTGGTGCTGCTGAGCCCTGTTGCCAGTGCTTGCTTTGGGGCGCCGGCTGCGGGCAAAACGAGGGTGCCCCAGCCGCAGCCGGGGCCGCCCCCTCAGAAGGGCAGCTCGCTCTCGGGGCACCAGACGGGCACCGAAGCTGGCGTGGCCACCTGGCGCTCAAAGAGCAGATCAGCGCAGAGCTGCTCCAGCCGCTCCAGAGGAGCAGGGCGGTGGGCCGAGGCCTCTTCCCAGAGCAGCTCCAGGGTGCGGGAGCTCAGGAGCCGGAAGGCGCGGGTGCGGGATGCGGAAGCCATAGCAGGCGTAGCGGAGACCCCGAAGCAGGCCGGGCGGGGTCAAGGGGCAGCCCCCTCTGCAATGCGGAGCGCAGCGCAGCCAACGCACCAGTCCGGCTGACTCGCGTCAGCCCTTGAGGCCGCCCGGACCATGAGGAGGGCTGCGCGTAGCCGATCCACCAGGAGCTGGGCCACCACCGTTCTGTCTCCTCGGTGGTTTGGGGCGTGGGTCACCTGGCAACAGCTGCTGTTGTCACTGGGGCCAGGCCCCTGGAGCGTGCCCTTGGGCCTGACCTTGATCGAGGCGCAGAAATATGCCCGCCGAGCTGAACAGCTGGCGGTGCTCAAGACCTTTGCCGAGGGGGAGCTGCTGCGCCGCCTGCCCTTTCGCAACCTCGTGGGCGGCTCGCTGAGCTTCCCGGCCGAGACGAAACTCCCCCGCGTCGGCTTCCGCGCCGTCAACGAGGGCTACCGCCAGAGCTATGGGGTGATCAACTCCGATTCGGAGTTCGTGCACCTGTTCGGCGGCGACCTGGATGTGGACCGCTCGATCGTGGACCTCCAGGGCCCCGAGGCCCGTGCTGCCCAGACCGAGATGAAGGTGCGCTCGATGCGCCTCACCCTGGAGGCCGCGATCATCAATGGCGATGACACCTTTGATCCGCGGGCCTTCAACGGGCTGAGCAAGCGCCTGGCACCTGGAGAGGACCAGACCATCGACAACGGCGGCAGCACCCTCAACCTGCTGGCGCTGGAGGCGCTCACCGACAGCGTGATCGGCTACGGCGGCGACAAGGTGCTGATCGCCAGCAAGGCCGCCCGCCGCCAGATCAGCACCGCCTCCCGTCAGGCCGGCGGCGACCTCTACGAGGTAATTGACGGCCGCCACTATTTCGAGGGGATCGAGATCCTGCTGGTGGAGGAGGACGCCGAGGGCAACGCGGTGCTCGGCTACGACGAACCGGGGGACACCACCTCGATCTACTGCTGCGTGCTCGGGGATGCCGCCGTCTGCGGTCTGCAGGGCCCGTTCGAGGGGCGCTACGGGATCTCGGTGCGGGACTTCGGGGAGGTGCACGACGCGCCGGTGTTCCGCACGCGGGTGGATTGGTACGTGGGTTTTGCGGTGTGCAACCGCAAGGCCGCCGCACGCCTGTTCAACGTGGCGCCGATGCCGCTGGTGCTGCCCTGAGCTCGTTTGATCAGCTCCGCAAGACCCTGGCGGAACAACAGATCTTTTCCCCCTGTTCTTTGTTCTGGAGACCCTTCCATGACCTCTCAAGCCACTCGGCTGCTCGACGCCCAGACGCTGCTCGTCGGCTGGATCAACCACTCCGCCACCGACTGCTACGAGCACACCCGCAGCAGCGGTGATGTCGTCAACCTTGGCACCGATCTCGATGCCACCAGCTCCTTTGTGCTGGTGGCTTCCCACCCCGGCCATAGCGGGGCGGTGACGGTGACCCTGGAGCTGGCGCCGCTGCTGGCCGATGGCAACGCCGGCAGCTGGATCACCGCCGCGGCCGTCGCCATCCCCGCCGCTGGCGGCAAGGTGGAGGCGATCATCAGCGGCGCCGCCCTGCTGATCAACCCGGCTGACAGCGCGCTGATCACGCCGCCCTGCCTACGGCTGGCGCGGGCGACGGTTTCGCCTGGCACGCCTGCCGGGATGACCGTGGCGCTCACCGCCAACCAGGGGCTGTGAGGTGAGCACCATGGGCAACCCACTCGACACCCTCAACGTGACGGCCGGAGCTGAGGCCCTGCCGCTGGAGCTGCTGCAGCCTCTCGACAGCAGCAACCCCGCCTCCACGCCTGTACGCCTCTCGGGCCCGGAGCAGCGGCTCAACGTCACACCGGATCCAGGTGTAGGCGATGCAGCGCTGCTGCCGCCCAGCCAGCTGCTGATCGGCAAGGACGGTGCGACCCGCTCGATCTGGCCGGTGCACCTGGCCGGCTGGCAGGCCCTGGGCTGGCAGTTGCTCAGCCCCGCCAGTGGCGGCGATGAGCCGGTCCCGGTGGACTCCGAGGACAACGCGCAGGAACCGGAGCTGGCGGATGCTCTGGACCTCGAGCCCGAGCAACCGGAAGCGCCGGATCCCGCCCCGACACCCGATGAGCCCACTCCTACCGACGACCCGCTGGAGACCACCACCGATGGTGGCAAGGCCCTTTTGGCTTCTGAGCCCACCGACTTCCAGGCCATGACCAAGGCCCAGATCGTGGAGTTCTGCTCCACCGTTTACGGCGTGGAGCTCGATGGCAGCCAGACCAAGGCCGAGCTGGTGGAGCAGGCGATGGCGCTGGAGGCCCAGGCCAGCGGCAGCAGCACGGCCACCAGCGACGGCACGGGTGTCGCCAGCAGCGATCCTGCCGATCTGGCGGCCCTGGAGCTGGGGGATGCCCTGCTCTGATCCCAGCAGCCAGCGTCGCCCCAGCCAGCAGATCCCTGGCTGGGGGCTGGCAACAGCTCAGCAGCACTGCCCTGGCGCCGATGGCCACTCCCGATCCGGCTGTGCTGGCCGAGCTGACGGCCCAGTGCCGCAGCAGCAGTCGGCCCCAGGGGGTGATCTTCCTGGGCCAGGCCCAGCTGCAGGACGGCGGCACCCCTGAACCGCCACCAGCCGGGGGCGTCAGTTCGGTGCAAGCTCTGGCGCCGCTGCTCAGTGCCATCGCAGGCGATGGGGTGGTGGTGATCGCGCTGGACCTGCGCCTGCTCAGCCCCTTGCCGCCCTGATCTCTCCCCTCCACCTCTCTCCCCATCTGCACTGATCGCCATGGCCACCACCATTGAGAGCCGCACCGCCGGCCGCTCCCTGCCCCAGGCATCCGACCTGCTGCTGGTGCAGCGCGGCAGCACGCCCTACCGGGCCACTGCTGATGAGGTCAAGGCGTTCATGCTCACGCCGGCCACGGCGGCAGCGATCGGGGCGATCAAGCCCGGAACCAATCTCTCGGTGGATGCGGATGGCACCCTCCATGCCGCCATCCCTGGCGCTCTGCACTACCGGGGTGCGATCGACCCAACCACCGCGGAGGCCCCGGCCGATGCCGCTGTTGGAGACGTGTATTTGGCCAGTGCCGGCGGTCCTGCCCTGGCGAGCTGGAGCGGCATCGCCGGAGCGGAGATCGCCCAGGGGGACCTGCTGCTGTTTGACGGCAGCAGCTGGAGCGCCAACGCTGCCCTCGGCCCCGATGGCGCCGGCGTGATCCGCATCCAGGTAGCCGCACCGCTGAGCGTCGATGAAAGCGACCCGGCTCAACCGCTGCTGAGGGTCGAGCCTGCAACCACCGCCGCTGCCGGCGTGGTGCAGCTGGCCGACCCGTTGGCGCTGGCGGACGGCACACCCGGGCGGGTGGTGGACGCGGCCCAGCTGCAGGCGGCGATGGCCACGGCCCAGCCGGCCGGCGACTACATGCCCCTGGACCTGAGCACCCTGCCGGCCCTGCCCTGAGTGCCGCACTGATGACCCTCCAACCAGGCGACCTACTGGCCATCACCCGCCCCACCGGCCCCGCTGCCGGCACCTACCAGCTGCCTGCAGCAGGACTGGCGGAAATGCTGAACACGCCGCCAGTGCTGGCTATCAGCGGTGTGGTTTGGTCAACCGTGCGCTCGGCGGCAGACAACAGCTGGCAGGCGATCTGCTGGTCGCCGGAGCTGCAGATCTACGCCTGCGTAGCGGGCAGCGGCACGGGCAACCGGGTGATGACCTCAATCGATGGCATCCGCTGGAGCCCCCAACCATCAGCGGCGGATCAGAACTGGGTGGCGCTCTGCTGGGCCACCGAGCTGGGGCTGTTCGTGGCCGTCAGCGACAGCGGCACTGGGAATCGGGTGATGACCTCAACGGATGGCCGCAGCTGGACCCTGCGCCAGACGCCGGCCAACAACAACTGGACCGGGGTCTGCTGGGCACCAGAGCTGGGGCTTCTGGTGGCCGTGGCTAGCAGTGGCACAGGCAACCGGGTGATGACTAGCAGTGATGGCCTCACCTGGACAGCCCGCCCGGCTGCCGCTGATCAGGAGTGGCGCTCCCTCTGCTGGGCGCCTCAACTGGGGCTGCTGGTGGCGGTGAGCAGCAACGGCGGCACCCAGCGGGTGATGACCTCGCCGGATGGCCGCAACTGGACGCTGCGGACAGCTGCCGCAGCCAACAACTGGGCGGCAATCTGCTGGGCAGCAGAGCTGGGTTTGCTGGTGGCGCTGAGCAGCAGCGGCCGGGGCAACCGGGTGATGACCTCCCCCGATGGGATCAGCTGGAGCAGCCGCAGTTCAGCAGCCGACAACGCCTGGACCTCCCTCTGCTGGGCACCGGAGCGGGAGCTGCTGGTGGCGGTGAGCAGCAGCGGCACCGGCAACCGGATCATGACCAGCGGCGATGGCCTCAGTTGGACGGTGCGGAGCTCCCCGGCCGATCTGGGCTGGCGCTCGCTTTGTTGGTCGCCCCAGCGGCGCCAGTTCGTGGCTGTGAGCAACAGCGGCGCTGGCAACCGGGTGATGGTGAGCCCCTGAACCATGACTGACACGACGACACCCCTGCCAGCGCCTGGCTCGCGCTGCTGGCGGGATTTGATCAGCTCAGAGAGCGGCGCCACGGTGCTCAGCCTTGCAGCCGAGACGCCCGAGGACGATCCGATGGTGGAGCTGGCCTACGACGAGGGCGGCAGCGGCTGGTGGCCGCTCTCCACGCTGGTGTTTCAGCAAAGCTGAGATACGGGGCCTCACCCCCCACCCCCCAGCTGCTGGCGCAGGGTGGCGAGGGCCTTCTTCTGGGCCCGCTGCACCGCCATCGGGCTGATCTGCAGCTGCGCTGCGGCGGCTCGCAGGGAAAGACCCTCGAGGACGGTGAGCCGCAGGGCCGTGGCCTGGGCTGCCGGCAGCTGCTCCACCAGCTGCTCCAGCGCCAGGCCATTCACTGCCTCGCTAATGGCCGGCTCGGCCTCTGGTGCTGCCAGCTCATCGAGCAGGCAAGGCTCGCCATTGGCTGTGGCATCGAGGCTGATGTGGCCGAGCGGGTAGGTGCCCTTTTCGTGCTCGCGGCGGGAGATGCGCACCAGCCGCACCCGATCGCGCAGGTGGTGCTGCAGGGCCCCGGTGATGCAGCGGCGCAGATAGGGGCCAGCGGGCTCGCCTGCCCTGCAACGGGGAGCGGAGCGGACCAGTGCCTCGCGGGCCACCTGAATCAGATCCTCCCGCTCCACCAGCGGGAACAGGCGCCGGGCAGTGGCTAAGGCGATGGCATCAGCCAGGGGCAGGTGATCCAGCACGAGGGCATCACGGGCCTTGAGGCCAGAACGGCTGAGAGCTGGGGGCTGCTGCTTGCGGCGGCAGAGCGAGGAAGCAGTGGAAGCCATCGGCAGGACGGCGGAGAACCCCACCCCCACCGGCCGGCCGCAGCGCTGCGACAAGGACGCCCGACATCGGAGGGCGCCAGGCCCGATCCTTGACGCGGCGGGAGGACTGGCCTAGGGATGCGGTGGGTGTGCGCTGTCCAGATGGCAATTACTCCAGTGCCCCAGCAGATGCCCCGAGCCGCTTGGTGATCGGGTGCGCTGATACCTATCTCAGTGCACTCTCTTATTGATATGCCTGGGCTTCGAAGAGGCAAAGGACTGTGTTTTTAACGAGCTTTGCCACTAGGAGAGAAGGTATGTGGCGCTCAACAAGCAAGCCTCTTGGTTGAGCGGAGCAAAGAATCCTTGCACTATAAGACATAATGACTAATCAGCAAATCGGCGCGATGTGCTCATGCAAGTGCGCCGCAAGCTCCATCTCGCTATCAAATTTGCCTATGAGATTAGATGCTTGGCAAAGAACTTTCGCGCCTCTATCTCCTTCCCAATGACATCGGGATCCGGGCTAAGACTTAAAAGCCTGAGCGCATCATCCGTGCAAGTGAAGTGATTTGCCGAGAAAAAGAGATAGTTTATAATGCGCTTAATGTAAGACTGAGCTTGATAGCACAACATCCTTGCGTTATTCGATACAACCCCATCGTGCGCGTACTCATTACGACGCTCGCGAAGGTGAGTAAGCATGCTCCTGTGAAACATGCGATCGTCCTTGAAGAGAACCGAGCAGCGCTCTATAATTTTATTATGGCCTTCGTTTTGATCTGTTAGGCACAATCTCTCTAGCGCTGTCCACGCACCCATGAAAGCGGTGCTTGGATTGGGCTCATCAAATGCCCTTACAAATAAGAGTAGAGAAGATGCGATTCTCTGGCGAAAGTCAAAAGACAGCTTCGGCGAGTTAAGTCGCGCCAAGATGCGCGAGATGCTCTTCTTGAAAGACGCGCCTGAATTTGGTGGATTCGGAGCAAAGATCTTAGAGGCGATGAAGCCCGGTTCTTGCCATGGATCATCAAGGGCAAGACTCCCGTCGGCCTCATGAATGGTGTGAAATGCGCCAAGTCGTATGGTGTTTATTGGCCCCCATTCATGGCCGCCAATGGTTATTGATGGATTGGCATAAATGCACCAGCAGGCTCGCAGAAGATCTAGGGACTCAATACCTGCAGACATGGCCCCAAGTGGCGACTTTGCTGTGACGCTGAGTATCAAGTGATGATAGGCGCTATGATCCTTGATGCCCAATGCTCTAACGTGCGGTTGGCCCAGGGCGTCGAGCCTAGATCTGTATTTTTTAGGATAAAGCTTATCCGTGCATCCAGAGATCCGAATCCCATTAATTACGTATCCTCTGCTGGCTGCATCTGGACTTATTGATGCGGAGGCAAGGATTTTATAGTCTTTCTCTGGCCGAGAAAATGCTTTTCTGATCTCAGCATTGACGCACTCTAAGAAAGCCTCCGCGGAGAGGTCGTCTTTGTTGCATGCTTCGCCAACCGCCCTGACAACCGTTTCCCTCGTATCGATTGCACCTGGGGAGCCAGGGAAGTCAATCATCGACTCCAAGGCATGAAGCTTCTGATGTATTTCCAGTGACTGCGATGAAAAGCCGCTGGACCCGTTAGGCGTTATTGATGCATACAGAGAATTGAGAACATGCGGACCGGATTTCGCCTCTTTTGCCTTCCATCTTGCTGGCATCTCTAGTTCAGATCTAGCCCCTTGAACGTCGCTGTCTTCACATCGTTGTAGAAGATCGGATCGATCTTGTCGATCTCATCGGTGTTGATCTCGAGGAAGCTGCGCTTGTTCTCACCCGGGATCAGGGCGCAGCGGGCGCCGTTATCCATGGCGACCTGGAGGGGCTCCACAAGGGAGCGGGCGGCCTTGATGTTGCCCTGAATGCTCATGTCGCCCATGACCAGCATGCCGGCCCTGGCGGGGGCACGGCGGATGGCGGAAAAAGCGGCCAGGAAGAATGCCACGCCAACCTCAGCTTCAACCTTGTTGCCCAGGAGGTCGATGGCTTCGACGTTATAGTCGTAGCTGTCGGCCTCGTGGCTAATCGAGAAGGCGCTCTTGTTGGCCTGTAGATAGGCGAAAGCGCGCTGGATGGATTCCTTCATCTGGCCGCTGATGCCACCTGCCGGCTTGAGCTTGCCGTTGCCTGCTGCGATGGAGACCTCCAAGCGGTAGAGGCCAACCGTGCCATCCCCAGTTACGGACGCGGTGTAGACCGAACCCGGCGCCATCGGCTCCGCGGCGATTAGATCCTGACCGCCCTGCTCGGGCACGCCAACGAAATGCTCCTCGCCCGTGTCGTTGTCTGAGTAGCTGAAGGAGGTCTGGCTGTACTCGAAGGAGCCCATCTTCTTGAGCTGCTCCTTGACGCGCCTGCGGCACTCGATGGCGAGCTTGACGATGTCTTCGAGGTCTTCCTTTGACGGCTCCCCATGGGGATGGATGATCTTGACCAGCCCGGAGACGGTGCGGCGCACGGCCTTGCGGTCACGGGTGTTGAGGTGGCTGCCTAGGCCGAAGTGGCTGTCGCAGAGCTCGGTGTAGTTGAGCTTGCGCAGGTCGCGCAGGGCCTCGGCCAGGTAGTCGATCACGAAGCCGTAGTGGTCCGTGAAGAACTCGTTGCGCATGTTGGGAACTTCCCAGCCCGGCAGGTAGCAGTGCAGCCGGTCGATGAAGGCGCGGTCGTCGCGAATCACATCGGGCATCGGAGCAAACAGATGCCCCGTCTGCACCATCACGTCGATCGGCTGCTGGGTGTTGCCGAACATGGCGATGCTGGCGTCGCCGGCAAAGCTTTCTGCACCACGCTGGAACTGCCCCGACTCGCAGTAGGTCTTCATTGTGGTGATGACCTCCTTGGGCATCTTCTGGAGATCCGCTACCTCGTCGAAGCCGACGACGTCCCAGATCGACACCATCCCTTTGACCTTGCCGCTCATGTGGCCAAACAGGTTGGCCACGGTGGTGGGGCCGGTGAGCAGGGCGGCGTAGGGGGAGAGCTCCTGCACCGCAAAGCTCTTGCCGGTGCCGCGAGGACCGAGCTCCACCAGGTTGTAGTTGCGCTCGCAGAGCGGGATAAGCCGCAGCAGGAATAGGAGCTTGAGCCGCTGGCTGAACTGGGAGGGCTCGTAGCCCATCGAACGGATCAGCAGGTCGATCCATTCCTCGGTGCTGAACTGCGTCCGCAGCTTGCGGTATTCATCGAGGTTGAAGCTGGCCAGCTGGATCGGCGTGAGCTGGCTGATCGAGAAGGGTGCCCGGCTGTCGCTTTCATCCCACTCCACCTCCACTTGGGCCCAGACACCGCCGGTGAGCAACCGCTCAAAGGCATGCACGTCGTCATCAGCGATGCGCAGGCTGTTGCTGCCGAAGTTGACGCACTCGGCCACATAGGTGTTGCCGACTAGGCGCACCTTGACCTTGTCGATAAAGGTGTAGCGCCCCTTCTGCTTGACCTTGCTCTGGGCCTTGGTGGCTTCGTCGGGTCGGATGTAGTTGTTGGCCAGGGTGTCGCGCACCACCGAGAGCCCTAGCTCGATCGCTGCCGAGTCAGAGGAGGCGCAGTACTTGCCGAGCAGATACTCGAGCACGAACACCGGCACGTTGGCGCCGACCTTTACGGCCCGCACCAGGTCCTTGCGGACGCACTTGCCCGCGAAAACCTGATTGACCTTGTCGTCGAGGGCGTCGCGGGCGGGGGTGCTCATGGCTTGGTCAGAGGACGATGGCGGGAATGCGGTGCTCGGCAGGACAGGGCGGTTTGTGGGGCACGGGTGAACGACAAACGGGCTTGTGGATCACGAAAACCGCTCCGTGATCCACAAGAGGGGTCATGGTGGCCCCTCCAGCAGACCCTCGTGGCGGGCCAGGCTGGCATTGACAGGACCCAGCAGCGGGAACAGCTGCTGCCAATCGAGCTGTGGTGGGGGGAAGCCGCCCAGGTGGCAATGAACAGGAGTCATCACGCGACTGGATCGACTGGCAGCTGCGTGTTCGCCGCAAAAACAGATTTCCCTAAACGGGTCAGTCGATATTTTTGCTGCGGACTGCGTGGTGCTTCGGGCATGGTCATCTCCACCATTTCAGCGTTAAGAAGAGGGTCGAGGAGCTTGGCGCTGAAACTGGCTGGGCGCTTTATCTCCATGAAATCCATCAACGCACGCTTACTGTGCTCGTTGTATGCCATAAATTTCAGCAATGCAAGTTGCTCCTTCGTCAGGCTTGCATGCGAGGAGCTGCCATCTTGCATTTTATCTGTGCTTTCACCTTGATCACTTACTTCAACACCATCTTGTACGCTCACTTGAACGCCGTCTTGTACGCTCACTTCAACACCATCTTGTACGGTAGCTTGATCAGCTGAGTCCAAGGGGTCTGAACTGTTATGGGGAGCTCTTGGCTTCTGAGATGCTTTCCATTGCGGGTGAACCGGAAGAACGACAAGAAAAAAGGTGCGATCCTCATCGGTTTCAAACACAGGAGGAGGGGAACCATTCGATAGCATCTCTTTAATCATTATTGGTATCCCCGTGGCACGACCTTCGCAGAGGTCGAGCTCCTTAAGGAATTCGCCGATCCTCCGGTTTCTATACCGCCGAGCAACCGCTTTGCCCTCCTGCAGACGCTCGAGCGATATTGAACGATCAGGACCAGGAAAACTCAGAATAGAAATCTCATCCGGTGTGATACGAATCTCCACGGGCTCTCTCAGCTCGTAGCTGCGGTGATAGACGGCATTTACTACGGCTTCCTCAAGTGCCGTGAATGGATAGTTGTAATGACGGGTGGCCTCAGGTCGATCAGCATGCTTAACGACAGACTGAATCAGGTAGTTTCTCTTGATGTAATCGAGTGACTCGATAAGGATCTGCGAGAGAGGGCCAGCAAAGGTTTTCTCTGTAAACGTTGAGCCGCTCGGACCTTCCGGCATCCAAACAACATCAATCTGGGTTTGTGGAAAGTAACGGGCCGGATCTTCGTTAAAGAAGAGAAGACCAACATTCAATGGCCAAAGGTGCTCTTTCGGTCCACGAGCGATCTGCATTTGCCTCGCCAAAGCATCCAGAGGCTGATCGGCCACCTCAGAGGCGAGATCACTATTGATTGCGTAGAGGAATTCTGCAATCAGCTTCGGAGAGAGATCAGTGAGCTTGGCTTGCTGATTAATGCGATCGTCATATGGGACAGAAGCGGCCAGGCCCAGCAACTCCTGCTCCTCTAAAGACCTTGCTTTTACAGTTGTCGAATTTCTGCGAATGTAGTATCCATAATCTTTGCAGTTCTTGATTGGAAATAGCTTAGCCTTGTAGGGTCTGCTCTCACCGCCTGGGCACCAGATCACCAGGATGTGACGGTCTTCGACTATGCAGGGAAAGGCAATGGGGTGATAAACAGGCAAAATTGCCGCATGGCCAAGCTGAATCAATTCCTTCTGGATTGCATCAAGCGAATTCACTGGCAGGCCAGTAGGTGGCAAAACTGCGACTCCGTCTGCCTCTTTGACTCCAACAATGATGTAGCCACCGCCGAGGTTGTGAAAATCGTTAGCGAAAGCACAAATAGTATGGAGAATTGGCTCTGGATTCCATCCTTCCTTGAATTCCAACCGTTCAGACTCAACATGCTTACCCCTGAGCAGGGCCTGCACGTTGAGGGGTGGAGGTAGCGGCTGCGCTGGCATCATCACCCGATCAGATCCACGGGCAGATCCGGGCTCTTGTGCAGCACCAGGTCGGTGGCGGCGTCACGCAGCTCCAGGTAGAGCTTCTTGCCGCTCCAGTCGCCTGGAATCAGCAGGCCGATGGTGGCGGGCTGGCCGGGGGTGAGGGTGAGGCGGTTTGTGCCTGTGTCGAGGTCAGCGTCGATGGCCTGGATGGGCGTAGCTACCAGGTCTTCTGTTTTGCAGTCGTAGGCAGCGAGCACTGTCTGGCGGTTTTTGCCCTGGTTGAGCAGGTCGACGGGTAGCTCGATCGGCACCATCAAGATGCGATTGGTGACCCTCTCAACCAGCGTTCCTGGCCAGGGCTTCTGCTTTTTGGCCTTGCCTGCGCCCTCCGGGGCAGTGCCAGGCGCTGCGCAGCGGAAGCTGAGCAGGGGGATCAGCAGCTCCTGGATGCTGCTGCCGCCGTGGTGAAAGCAGAGGCTGCCACCAGCCTTGAGCACCCCGGAAGAACGGGGCAGCACCACCGAGAGACCGTCCTGTCCGTAGCCAAGGGCAGCGGGCTGGATTTCCACGCAGGAGGGATTGACGGCGGAGGGGTGGCCAAGCCAGCAGCGCCGCTCCAGCTTGAACAGCTTTCCGTCGGGAGGGTCGATGCGCATGGCGGGCTCTCGGCCCAGGGGCAGATGCAGGAAGCCGTGATCCGCGGTGATCACGAAGCGCTCCAGCGGCTGCTCCAGCGGCAGGGCTGCCAGGCGGCGCACGGCGTCTTCGATGGTGTCGAGCTCGCGCTGCATGTCGGTGCGCACGTTGGCGAGGTTGTCGTCGGTGTCGCGCTCACCGGCGTGGTCGATGCCGGTGCTGGTGACCACCACTGGACCAGTACCGGCAAGCTTCTCGAGCAGCACGGCCTCCTTGCTGCGAATCAGCTCCACCAGCGAGATCACTACGGCGGTGGGCACCCGCTGCTGCAGGTGGGCGAGGCGCTTGGGCTTGTCATTGCTCCAGCCAACCGGCACCCCATCGACCACGGAGCAGGGGCTGCCAGCGACATCGGCCACCGCAAAGCTGCGCTCCGCGCCGGGCAGCAGGGCGGCCATGCCAACGGGCGTGATTGAGGGCAGGGCGGCCTGGGCGATCTCCAGCTTGAGGTCGCTGAGCTGGTCGCGGCTCCAGCCACTGAAGCGC
The DNA here is from genome assembly GCF_024345755.1 of Cyanobium sp. L1E-Cus. Taxonomy (NCBI): domain Bacteria; kingdom Bacillati; phylum Cyanobacteriota; class Cyanophyceae; order Synechococcales; family Prochlorococcaceae; genus Cyanobium; species Cyanobium sp. L1E-Cus. The sequence continues at coordinate 49,518 of NZ_JAGQBS010000009.1, forward strand.
TCGTGCAAGGTGGCGCCCATCTCGTAGCGCAGGGCATCCACCCAGAACACCACGGCCCTGCCGGCGCCGGGCTGCACCCGCTCGCTCCAGGTGCGCGTCTGCGGGAAGGCACCAGGGATAAGCCAGCCTGCCTGCTGCAAGGCAGCGGTGAAACGTTGGGCCTGCTGCTCCAGCAGGGCCTCATAGCGGCCCCGCAGCTGCTCCAGAGCATCGCTGATTTCCACCTCGCTGGCGGTGAGCTCAGCCACCTGCTGCTCCAGGCGCCGCTGCAGGCCATCGACCTGCTGGGCGGCCTCTGCCTGATACGGAAGCCAGGCCTCAACGGCAGCGGCGGCCTTAGGCAGCTGGGCTTGCGCCTGCTCGAGGGCCACCCCGAGGGCGGCGGCGGTGCGAGCCAGCTCCCACTGCAGCCGGCGCCTGGCTTGCTGGGCATCGGTGGGCTGACCCACCAGCCAGAAGCTGTTGTGACGGGCGGCCACCAGCTCCTGCGCCTTCGCGTACTCGCCATTGGCAAGGAAGACATCGACGCTGCGCAACAGGAACTGTTCTTCGCAAGGGAAGGTATCGATCGAGCCGAGCACACCGGGCCGCTCGCCGCTGATCAGTGAGCGCAGCTCAAGCTCAGCTTCGATGCGATTAGCGATGGCGATGTAGGCGGGCGCGTGGCTGCGGCGCAGGCCCTGCACATCGGCGAGGGCGTTTTCTTCTGCGGCCTTACCCACCGGCAGCGACTGCCTGGCAAAGGCGCTGAGCTCATCGCCATGCCAGTCGTGCAGGAACTCATGCAGCAGCAGGGCCCGCTGGGCCCGCTGACGCCAGGCGGCCAGGGTTGTCTCTACTGGGAAGCCCAGGCCCCAGCGGCTGTGGAGCAGTTCCTGCAGTTCGTTCTCCAGCCCTTTGGCGCTGATGGCGTCATCGAGCCCATCTGCTGCCAGCCAGAGGCGGGCCAGCTCGGCGTTCTCGGGAGAGCTGTTGCGGCCCAGCTGCTGCTGAAACAGCGCCTTGAGCTGACTGAAGCCACCGCTACCTGCTTGCTCCAGGGCCAGGGCGATGTCGCGGTAGGTGAGATCGGGCCGCTTGAGCAGCTGCTCCACATTTTCGGGCTCGAGCACCTCACGCAGGTAGCCGCGGGCACGGCTGACCAGCTTGATCTCGAAGGTGCCGCCAGCGCGGAGCAGCTCCAGCAGCACGGCGCGGCCTTCGCTCTCGTGGTGATCCGGTAGGTAGACGAGCAGCGGATCGGGCAGATCTGCTGCAACGTGCGGTTCAAGCTGACTGCGCAGCTCGTAGAGGCTGCTGCCGGCCACCGCCCAGTCAGCCTGCTGCTCCCCGAAGCTGAGGCTGCCCAGCTCCTTGCCGCTGGGCGGGGCCGTAGCGACATCATCGAGAAAGGGCCGCAGCTGCTGGCCCGGATCAAAGACCAGCAGAACCCTGTGCTCACTGAGCTGCTTGGCCAGCTCCTGGCAGAGGCGGCGGTGGAGTTTATTGGGGGCTTCCGCTGCCATCATTCGCCCTCTCCAGCCTGGCTCTCAACAGCCGCCCGCCCTTGCTCCGTGAGCCGGTACTTGGCCCCACGGGCCGCCCCAAGCTGCACGATCTGACCGCCTTCCTTGAGCTGCTTGATCACAGCTGTGAGCGAAGCGGCCTCCACATCCAGCAGATCGGCGATGGCGTTTCTGCCGAGGCCTTCTGCTGGAGCAGCGGTGAGTACGAGCAGGGTCTGGCGCGAGGTTTTTGCGTCTACCTCGGGGGCAGATCCGCGGGGCCGGCGTGTTGTGCCGGTGGAGGACGACTTCGTGGCCCGCGGTGCGCGGGTACGAGCGGCTGCCACAGGTGGAGGTGCAGCGAGGAAGCGCTCCAGAGCGTTCTGCACCGCAGGCTTGCTGTACACGGCAAGCAGGGCCTGCAGCTCAGCTTCTGACACCTGACGCTGCAGCCAGTTGCCGTTATTGGTCTCCTGCCATAGGCGCTCTTCTAAGCCGTGGGCGATAGCCAGGCTGCGATCGGTGACGCACTTCCTAATCACCCGTTCGGGCCAGAGATGGAAGGCGAGATGGGCCCAGTCGTAATCACCTTTAACCAGCTTGTCCCAGCACTCCTTGCACTTCTTCTGCCAGGGGGTGTAGGGCGTGATGCGCCAAAGAATGGCATGGTTGATGATCACACCATCATTGAGATTTGGATTCCAGAGGGGAGCGACTAGCTCTAGTTCACTCTTAAAAAGTCGGAGATCCTGAAGAAGGGCCTGCACCTCATGAAGGAGGCCGGCCCCATCACCCGATAGGCCTCCCTGGGATTCAAATCCGAACTGTTCCCGCTCGGCCTCTTGAATGCGTATCTCGACGAAATCACCCAGCAATCGGTAGAGCGTGTCTTGCGTGAAGCGGTGGTAGTAGAGCCAGGCTGAATAGTTCCCATTGCCAGCAGAGAGTTGCCAGTAGATGGGAGCCTGGCGGCGGCTTTTGGAGTAACGCTTGAAATGGTCGGCGAAGAAGCCAGCGGGCTTGCGGAAATAATCACGAATTGTCTTTACGCCGAGGATGTCGCAGGCTTCGTGCTCGATGGCTTCGGCTGTAGCGCCGGCATCTTTTGCATTCCAGATGATTTCGATGACCTCGCGGATGCGGTGCTCGAGGTCCAGCGGATGATTTGGGTCATCCACGAGGATGCCGCCCCACGGGATGCGGACGGGATACACGGCGGGCACATCTCCAGGGCAGGCGGGCAAGCCTTGATCATTCTGCAACTGGCCAGGTGGACAGGCCGGCAATGGTGCAAACGGATCGGGCAGCTCTGGCGCGGCTTGCTCGCCGGTTGCATACCGGACATCCCACCGGCCAACTGCACAACCAACGGCGTATGAAAGCATGTCAAACACCTTGCCTTTAGCAGATGTGTCGCACGCGGATTCATCTTCGGCCTTATCATCTGAATCTCTCTCAGTATCTGAGCCTGGGCTTCGTCGAGCCTCAATAGCCTCCTTTAGATCAAATTCCAATCCACTGAGTTCGTCTTTCGTAAGCCCAAGTGACTTGGCTAGCCGCAACTCTAGGTCTTCGCCCAGCAACGAAGATGGATTCCAGTTCGACGTGTCATCGCCTGCCCATTGCCGAATATAAGCTGGAGCAACAAAATCAGAGAAGGGCTCAAAGCCTCGAAAGAAATTCCTGCGGCCTTCAATTTCTAAGGCAATTTTCTTGGCAAGGTCTTTGTCAAGTTCATCCGGTAATTCGCTAAATGGTATTCGCTTTACTGTGTCAACAAGATGCTTCGGGCGCGCAAACATCTCTCCATAAAACCTGCTGAAGCACGATGCGATATTCGATGCAACTACTCCTAGCACGGTAAACTCGGCCCCTGGGCGAGGAAAACCCATATAGCGACTTGCTGATGGAATGCATCCTGCTGGAATAACGTAAGGTATTAGCCTGAAAGCTCGCAGTGTCCAGCTAAATCCGGGCCGGAAATAGAGGTCTTCGCTGGGTATATATCTAGATGGCGATTCCCCCTTGGAGCGCCAATGCTCCTTGAGCCTGAGCCCTTGATTCTCCCAGTCGATTAAGACAGTTAATGGTGAATACCAAGGTTGTGACGAGCCCGAGCGAACATGGAATGCCCACCGCTTACCTTTCGAGAACTGTTCGCGAAAGTTTGGCGTGGAATCAGTGGTGGTCGCGATTAGATCAGCGGGAACCTCCCAGAGCGCCCGGATAAAACGACCGTTGTCACCTGTTCCGAGGCCCTGTCGAATTACGGCAGCTGCCGGCTCAAGCTCGATATGAGCTGCCAGTTTCCCTCTTACCTCTTGAGACACCCAATAAATCCAGGGGCCTAATGGCAGGCATTTGCACTCCCCAATATTGAAGTCAAATATCCGGTTACCCGAATAAGAGGTGACTGCTCTGAGAAGCGTGCTGGCCTTATCATCATCGACCAAGAGGCGGAATACCCTAGTCAAACCCTTCTTGGCGGGCGGTGCTTTTTCTACAATGTAAGAAGCAGCTTCTACGGTGGCATCGTCAAGGACTCCAAATCCAAGGTCTGCTATGGAAATGACTGAATGGCTTGCCATGATGGTCTTCCTCCATTCATCAAACGACTTAATGAAAAAACCAACTCGACTAGAAATTTCTCCAAGGAGCCCCTTGCTGACAAGAAGGGCTAGCATCCGGTCGGTGAATGCCGCAAAAAGGTCCTGGTTCGTTAAAGGATAATTAGAGCCAAGAAGGGCCTGAGTCTGCTTAGAGGGCTCTCCGAAAGGAGGATTCATTACAGCAACATCGTATCTTTTACGGCAGATGTCAATAAAGGCAAAGCCCTGAGCCGCGTCCTCGGCAAAGAGCCTGCGCTGGAAACTGCCACCGCTTTCAGCCTGCTCGGAGTAGTCACTCAGCGCAACGTAGATACGCTCCTCAATAGTGACCCAGAAATCCTTGGTAAGGTTCTGAAGATCAGCGTTCAGTGAAGAACCAACCACGCCGAGTTCAGCCATCTCGGCTCCACTGAAAAGATCCCGCTGCTGAATAGCAAGCTTTTGCCATTCCCTTTGCGCCTGCTCAATGGCATCACGGATCTCCTCTTCAATCTTGAGCAGCGAACCGGCCTCACCCGCCAGCTGCATCTTGTCAAAGATCGTCTCCAACAACTGCTGAACAAGTCCCCTTTCTGCTTCAGGGAATTGCTGATCAACAAAATCAGCCAGTAACTCCCGCTCACCTGGCATCGGTTCAGCGCACACCACATTGGAGCGAGTGATTGCTGGGCGAGCTGCAACCTCTACTCTCTGCTCCTGCCAGGCTCGCTGTGCCCTTAGCCAGAGAGTCAGCCTGGCGATCTGGGTAGCCCGGGGATCAATGTCTACGCCGTGGATGTTGTGCTGCAGGATCAGCCTGGGCACCTCTCGCAAGAAATCTGCCTTGCTGGCGAAGTCCGCTGCATAGGCAACAAAGGGTGCAAAGGCTTCTTCTTGCTTTGCCTGCTCATCTGAACCTTGGGCAATCTCCCAGGCCTCCTCGTAGATTGCTAGATAGAGGTCAAAGGCATAAAGCCCAAAGTGCATTGAGCCGCAGGCCGGATCCAGCATCCGGATCTCTCGCGGATCCTTCAGTGGTCGATTGTTGATGTGAACCGGCTGCCTGAGCAGCTCCTCCTGGCTGAGGGCCTCATCAGCAACTACCTCCGCTGGTGCCTCTTCTCCTGGCTGCAGCCAGATCTCATTAGGTCGCCGCACCAGATAGCGGCAACGCTCTTTTAGGCCGGTATCACCTTGCCGCATCTCATACCAGATGCGGCCCAGGGTGTTATCGGTGAGGAACTCCACCACATAGCGCGGTGTAAAGAACTGGTTGCGTACTGCCAGTTCGCGGCTGTTGCGCGGCGCAGAAGACTCCTCGCGCATCTTCTTGCGCTCGGCATCACCGTTGAAGTACTGATAGATCCAGCCCAGGGTTTCATCTTCTCCCCAGAGCTCAGCCAGCTCTGGTCGGTTGAGGATGTCCAGCAGCTCCAAGAGTGCTGTGCGCTTTGGCCACAGCAAGCTGGCTGGATCGCGGGGATCAAACAGGGCCCGCAGCTCGCGGCTCACATCCTCAAAGATCGTCTCCAGGTACAGCCGGTAGCTGCTCTCTTGCTCCACCAGCAGCCCTTGGGCTACAGCAGTGAACTCCTGGAAACCCTCGCTCTCTAACCCACCACTGACGCAGGGCCGCACCAGCTCTCGGGCCTCCATGAGTTTCAAGGCCACAAAGTGGTTCAGCGCCGTGAAGGCCATCTCCCGCAGGGCCAGCAGCAAGGCCTCCTTCTCATCGTTGATCTGCGCAGACCTGTGCTCGATCCAGGCCAGGAGCTTCTCGCGGAGCAGTCGCTGCTCGGCCTGCAGGTGAGCGCCGGGTTCCTCGTTCCAGCGACCGGCGGCCACATTGATGTCGTAGGTCTCCAGCAGCTGCCTGCTGAACTCCTCTTCCAGTAGGCGGCGGGCTTCCTGGGTGGCCTTCTGCAGCTTGCTGCGTTGCTCCTTTTCCATGGCTTAGGCCCTCCTCATTGCAGTAAGACCTTGCGGTCGTTGCCTAGCTCTGCTTCGCAGCGCTGGCGGATGCGGTTGAGCACGTCGTCGAGACCAGCCGCATCGAAGGGTTCGCGGCACAGCTCTCGCACACTCACCGTGCTCACCTCCTGCTCGGGGAAGGCCCACTTCTGGGCAATCTGCTCCTGCTGGCGCAGCAGGCCTTCGAGCATTGCCGGCTGATCGCGCAGTCGCACCAGATCCAGGGCCTCAGCGTCGCAGGCCTTCTGCTGCAGCGGTGCCTTCAGCTGCTGCTGCCGCTCCGGCTCCAGCGCCGTAAAGCCAGGGGTCTGCTCCAGCTGCTGCACGCGCTGCTGCACCTGGGCAGCAAGGGCCTGCTGGGCTGCCTGGCGCCGCTGCGAGTAAGCCTCCTCCAGCTTCCTTGTGAGCTGGTCGATCTCAGGCAGCTTCTCGTAGAAGCTGGGTGCCTGCAGCCGATCATCAAGTGCGGCCTGGTCCGAATGCAGTTCCGCCGGCAGATCAGCCTCCTGCAGCAGCTGGCCCCAGATCTCAGCGCTCAGGGCTTTTCGAGCACGCTGCAGGTCGGCGCTGCGGCTAGCGAGCGTCTCCTGGATTCCCTTGGCCTTCTGCCAGGCCTCCTTGACAGCTTCTGCGCTGCTCTTGAACGCCAGCACTACCTCCTCATCGTTGTTGTCCTGCCAGGTGGACACCTGCTCGCTGGCCTGCTCAAGCGCCTCAATTCCTGGCAGCTGCAGCGGTGCCAGCGCCCGGCTGGCGCTGTTGAGCTCGGCATTGACGCCCACCGCCACTACGCGGATCTCACGGGCTAGGGGGCCTGGCTGCACGCCAGCAACGGTTTTGCCCGCAAACTTCTGGAACAGCTGGCTTGCTTGCAGCACATCTTCTGGCTTCAGCTTTCCGGCGTGGGCGACAAAAAGCGTGGCGCGGAAGGTGCTGTTGTTTGTAAATAGGGGCCGCACCTGGGGGTTGGCGGTGCCCACGAAGCTCTGGGCGTTGTGGGTGGCCTTGAACTTGCCGGCCACCTGCAGGGCCGCCACCAGAAACCTCACTGCATCGAGCGTCCAGCCGTAAGGAGCAGCACCAAAGTGATCGGCCAGCTCCTTGCCGCTCCAGCCGGCACTCTTCACCTGGCTGCGGTTGAGCACCGCCTGCAGAGCTGGGCGGTTGGTGTCGATCACCCACTGGCCGCCCTCCTCCTTGCAGAGCCGCAGCTTTTCGATTGAACCGCTGAGGCCCTTGAGGTTGTCGGCGCTGAGCAGCTTGGTGAGCTCCTCGCTGCTGGGGCTCACCTCCGCCTCGCCAAAGCGGGCGTAGATCTTGGCCAACCCCTCCTTGAGCGCCTCGCGCATCGCATCAACGGCGCTGGCGGGATTGGCTGGAAGCTCACAGATGCCGCCATTGAGCAGGATCTTGCCGTGGATCAGGGTTTGCTCCAGCAAGCGGCAGGCCTCCTTCTGGAAGCCAGCCAGCTTGCGGCGCTCCTCGCTGACCAGCTGCACCTGCCCCTTGTCGGTGGCGCCCTTGCCCTTCAAGTCGATCACCCTCTGAGAGCGGAACCACTCGCCCAAGGCCCGATCCAGCTCCTGGCTGGCGCCCAGCGCCCAGAAGAAGGTATTGGTCTCCTGCTGGCTGGTCTGGCGCAGCTGCTCCACCCGCTCTTCTTGGACCTCGCTGCTAGCAACCCGCTCCACCTTCACTGGCACATCACCCTTCACCAGCTCGCTGCCGCGGAAGTTGAGGGCAGCCTTAAAGCTCTTGACACCACTACCTAGAGCGGCGCTTGGGACCGGCTCCCAGATCAGCTTGAGGGCCTCAGCCAGCAACCCATTGCGCTCTGGCACCGAGGGGGCCTGCTGGTTGCGGGTTTGCTCCCAGTCTTCCTCTTGTGCGGTGGGGATCTTGTAGGTGCCGTCGGCTGCCTTGCGGATCAGGTTGCGTTCAGTTAGGTGCCGGCAGGCCTCCTGCACCTGGGATTCGAGCGAATCGGCATCGATAGCTGGGTGCAGCACCACGGCCACATTGCGCTCAGTGGCCGGCACCTGATCGACGAACTGCAGCAGGCAGATCGCCTTGGCCACCGGCACCGCGAGCGGATGATCGGCCTTGCTGGCGATATCGACGATCTTGCCGCGGTACTGCGAATCGATGTTGTTGCTCTGTAGATCAAACACCCGATCCAGGGTCACCAGCGCGCCCACCTGCTTGTCAGCCAGCCCGCTCTGGGGATTGGTGAGCAGCTCCTGGGCCAGCTTGATGATGGCGCGGTTGGCACCGCCGAACTGCTTGCTGGCGCCACCGGAGAGGCGCAGACCCGACACCACCTGAATGATCAGCTCGATCTGATACGGCAGCAGGGGGTAGAGGGCCGCGAAGCCTTTGGCGCCCAGCTCGGGCAAGCGAATCTTGGTGTCGAGCTTGGTGTGGGTGGCCAGGCGGCCCTGGTGCTGCTGGAACAACTCGGTGAGGGTCACCTCTCCCTGGGCGCTCTTACCCAGCACCCGCCGGCTGGTCACCTCAGCGATGTCGGAGGGCTCCAGCACAGGCTTGTAGGGGAAGCGATCCTGCAGACGCGCCAGCTCGGTGCGGTTGTCGTCGAGGTAACCCACCACATCGGAGAGCTTCTCCTGGGAGGTGACCATCACCCACACCCTGCCGCGGCCCTTAATGCCCAGCTGCTGCACGATCGCCTGTAGATCGAGCATCTTCTGGATGTCGCGGGCCACGTACTGGCCCACCTCATCCACCACAAACATCAGCTGCTTACCGGGATGCTTGCGAGCGAGTAGCTCGATGGTGCGCTCCGCCAGGCTGGCTGGTGTGATCGGCACGTTTTGATCGCGGGCGTTTTTAAGCCAGCTGTCTTTCTCGGCGTAGGTCTGCGGTTCTATGGCCTGCATCACGGCACTGGCCCTAGGCATCGCCTGTAGCAGGCGCGTCTTGGCGATGGCCCAGTCTTCTCCTGGGTAGAGCTCAGCAAAGGCAGCAAGGAAGGCCTGCAGCTGGCCCTGCTCTTCCAGCTCGATTTCTAGTTCGGCCACCTCCAGGCTGCTGGAGTAGCCGAGGTGATCGAGCAGCTTGCGATAGAAGATCTTGGTGAGATCTTCGCTGGCGTTGACGTTGCGATCCGCCGATACATCAAAGATGATCGCTTCAGTGGGGATCTGCTCCTTGATCGCCCCCAGCAACGCCTTGATCGCCTGATTATTAGCTCGCTGCGCCAGTAGGTCGCCTGCACTGACGCCGCCCAGGTCCCGGTTGCTGATCGCTAGGCCCACATATTTGGCGAAGCTCGACTTACCTGCCCCGAAGAAGCCCGCCACCCAGATCGCAATCGCTTCGCTGGGTTGATTCACCGACTGGCGGTAACCCTCCAGCACCTTGAGCATGCTGCTCTCAATCGATTCGGTGAGGATGTATTCATCGATCTCCTGGCGCACGATCGCCACATCGTCTTGATCGACCTTGATCACTTCTTCGATCTTGCGATCGATCTGGCCGGAGAAGAGTTCGCGAATGGTTTGGGAAGTCATGGTCAGGCGAACAGCTTGGGGCGGTAGTTGTGGTCGGCATCTGCTTCATCCATAAAGCGCAGCCCTGCTGGACCATCCCGCTGGCCGGGGTAGAAGAGCACCACCGGATGCAGCACCCGGTTGCGCAGGTTCTCAAGCAGGGCCGACGGGCGGTGCAGGTCAAAGAGCGACCCCACCCGCTCCAGAAACACGAGGTGGCTGCTGGTCGGCTTGGAGGTATCCACCGCTTGCGCCACCAGCTCATCCAAGGGCACCGCACCGGCAGCCTTGCCGCTGAGCACATCCCGCAGGGTGTCGCGCACCAGCTCTGGCCCCAGCGAGGCTTCCGCCTCAGCGATCTCTTCCAGCGACAGGCCGGCTGCTTTGATCGCCTGCTCTAGCAGCGCAGCCAGCGAAAGCCGCTGCACTGTCTTGCCCGCGTTCTCCAGCCGGATGGTGAGATCGCGCAGCTCTGCTCTGAGCTCCCATTCGTCCTCCGGTGGATACAGGAAGATCCCGAAGGGCATGTCGGTGTAGGTGCTCAGCCCTGCCCCGGAGTCAGCGGCAGTAAGTACGGGCTCAAGTTGCTGCTGCAGGCAGCGCTGCCACTCCTTCATGCCTGCACCGCGAGTTCCCAGCGTCTGGCTCACGACCACACCTCCTGCACCAGGGCCTCGGCGCTGCTGGCCGGCAGCTTGAGATCCACCACTGAGCCAGCGCGGTAGTAGCTGATCACCTTCGCCTGGTGCAGCAGCAGCAAGCGGTGCTCCAGCTCCGCCTCCGGCAGCCGGAACCACAGCCAGCGCGGATCGGCCAGGGCCGCTGCGGTGGTGCGGTTGCTGGCCAGGGCCTGCAGAAGCACATAGAGCAGGGGCTCATCAGCCAGGTAGTAGGCCGTGAAGCGGCGCTTAATGCGGCCCTGGAGCAGGCCGAGGTCCACCCCCGCCTTGAGCAGCCCGCCGGCGACGCGCTTACGGGTGGCCTCGCTCCACTCCGCGACTTCGGGATGACCTTGGGCGCCCGTGCTCTCCAGCCAGGTGAGCACCTGAGCTGTTTGCAGTAGGTCAGCACCGTCGCGATGCACCTGGGCGCTCCAGTGCAGCCCGTCGCCGAGCAGCTGCTCGCTGTTGGCCAGGTGCCAGAGCAGCAGCGATTTCCAGTGGCGTTGGCCGGTTTCCGTCTGCGCCGCCAGCACCAGGGCCCGATCACGCCCCGCTGGCTCGAAGCGTGAACTGAGGGCACTGCAGACCTTCTTAAGCCAGGCCTGGGTGGGGGCGCCGATGCTGTTGGTCTGGCGCAGCTGCTCGAGGTTGGCGCGCTTGCTGGCCTCCAGCTCCCAGCCCTGCAGCGCCTGCAGGGTGTCGCTAACTAAGGGACCGCGAATTAGGCCATCGCTCCGGTAAGGGGGGATAGCGGCTGTTTTGGCTTTTGACTTGGCCGTGCGCTTGGGCGTGGTCTTGGCTGCTGGTGCCGCTGGCTTGGGCTGGGGTTCGGCCTTCGCCTTGACAGATGTTTTCTCGCTTGCTTTGCGTGCCGGCTTGGGGGCCGCCGGCTTTGCCGGAGCAGCCGCCGTCTTCTCGGTGGTGGGAGCAGCCGCTACCGCCGGCTTGCGCCTGGTCTTGGTTGCCGCTGCCATCAGCCCGGCACCTGCAGGTAGGGCACCACCAGCTGGCCGGGCTGGCCGCAGACGAACGCTGCTGCCAGCCGCTCTATGTGCCCCTGGTTGATCTCGAAGGGAGCGTCCAACCGCAAGGCCTTGGCGGTCTGTGGGGTCTGGTTTCGGGCCCAGTCGAGCGCCTCCGAATCCAGCTCGGCCAGCTCGACCAGCGCCTGGGGCCATTGCTCCGTACTCAGGGCCCAGGCCGCCTGGAAGCAGTCCGCCCACTCCTGGGGTGCATCCAGCCAGCGGTTGCGCTCGTTCTCGTACGCGTCTTCCAGCTGGGGCGTCAGCCGAAACAGGTGGCAGGTGATCGGCCCGCCTGGAGTGGGCTGGATCGCCAGGGCCTCATCGCAGGCCAGCTGGGCCACCCGGAACCCGGCCCGGGTCTGCGCGAACGGCGAGGAGCGGGGGAAGCCCTGTTGGAACAGGAACTCCCCAGTGCCGGTCAGCACGCCACTGTTCCACCAGCCCAGCCGCTGGGTCTCGCCCAGGGCAGCCACCGCGAGGCGAAGCTTGAAGAGCTGGCGGAAGTCCAACGGCTGACGCGGGGTGCTGCTATCCAGACCCCAGGATGATGCCTCGATGGCGCAGCTGGCTATCGATTGGCGAAACCCTGCGGCACAAGGGGTTTGCTCGGCAGCCGTGGCTGCTACGGGATTATGCGTTGGGCGCATACTTTTGAGGGCGTCGGATAAGAAACCCCCTCACGCCACGGCCTCTTCTTCTGCTTCCTGCCCAGCTCCGACCATCTCCAACGCCTCCAGCAGAGCCCAATCCCCCCGGGCCACTGCCCGGAAGGCCCGGCGCTGGATCACCCGGAGCGTTGCTTTCCCTGCCGCAGGGGCCTGCAGCTCCTCCGGCAGCAGCAGCCACACCTGCTCTTGCATGCTCAGCTGTGGGGCCACCGGCACCAGGCCCTGCTCCTGCCACCAGTTCCTGGGGGCCAAGGCAGGGCAGATTGGCACCGCCACAGGCCGCAGGTGCAATTGCTCCAGCCAGGCCTGCGGGTCCTGCCAGACCCGCGAAGCGCGCTCCAGGTTGTCGATGCAGGGTTCCAGCTGCCCATGCAGCAGCGGCATGACCTGGGCAGCGGGAAGCAACACCTGCTCCTCCCATACGTCGGCCCAGCGCTGATGGGCCACCAGCTGCAGCGGCAAGGTCCCCAGCGGCAGCACCTTCACCCCCGGCCAGTGCGGCAGTTCTCCGCCTGCCAGTTCCTGTTCATGGCAGAGGGAGGAAACGATTGCTCCATCGATCACCCCCTGGGCCACCAGCGTTGCCCAGTCGCCGGCGGGGTGGAAGCACGGCGGCACCTGCAGAACCCCGGGCAGCCCATCGAGCAGCACCTGATGCAGCGCATCGGTAGCCAGCCGCAGGCGTCCATCCTCCAGGCGATGGGCCCTGCTGGCCAGACGCAGGAAACGCAGGCTGCTGCTCACCCCCCAGCGGCACACCTTGCGGGGCCCTCGCACGGGTTGGAGGCGGAACTGCTCGGCCAACTCCCAGTAGCTGCGGCTCACCGTGGTCTGGTGCATCGACAGGGAGCTGGCGGCGCGCATTTGGCTGCCGCTCACCTCCATCAGATCCAGCACGTGCAGGTTCAGCAGCATCTCGGGCGGCCTATAGGCCTTGCGTCGCCGCCGCGGGGGCGGCACAACGGCAGCAGAGAGCTGGATTGGCACAGCAGAGCGGCAGCAGAACGGGGCAATCAGCCTTGCTCCTTTCCATGCCCCGTCCACCCTTCCTCCAGCGAAGAACCCAGCCCGCTGAAACCCCCTGCCAGCACTGAGCCGGCTACTCCGGTTGGTTGGCGGCTGTTGCCGCGGGCCACCAGGGCCAGCAACCTGCAGCAATGGAGCCCCTGCGATGTCACCTACTGATCGGCCCGCCCGCCAGTGGCAAGAGCACCACTGCGGCGGCTCTCGCCCCTTTGCTTGCAGGGCCTGAGGGGCAACCGGCGGTGGTGCTCTCCACCGATGCGATCCGCGCTGAGGTGTTCGGCGATCCGGCGGTACAGGGCCCCTGGCCGTCGATCCAACAGCGCCTGCATGAGCGGCTGATCGGCGCGGTGGCGGCCGGCATGCCGGTGATCGTGGATGCGACCCACGCCGAGCGGCCCTGGCGGCTGGCGATCACCCAGCACCTGGCCTTGCCGCGGCCGGTGGAGTGGATCGGCTGGTGGCTGTTCACACCGCTGAGCACGTGCCTGCGCTGGAACGCCAAGCGGGAGCGGCCCGTGCCCACGCCGGTGATCCGGCGCATGGCCGCCAGCCTGGCGGATGAGGCCTTCGGGCCGGGACGGGCGGAGGGCTTTGCCTCGGTGGTGGCGGTGCAGCCCACCCATCAAGGCGATCTCACCGGCTTCCTCCGCAGTGAGCTCTCGCGCCTCAACCGCCGCATCAGCGCCGCCTGCAACCGCCAGCAGCAGCTGCAGCTGCACGGCCATTCCCGCCTGCTGGATCTCGAGCGGCTGGTCTACTTGCTCAAGCTGCTGGCCGATCATCCCGATCTGGCGACGACCGACCAGGGCAGCCGCGAGGCCCTGGAAACACTCGTCTCACCGTTGCCCGGGGGTGATCTGGCCGAGCGGGCGGCAGCGCTACTGCGCACACTCCATGGGGTCTGCTATGGCGATGCCGACGCCGTGCGCCGCGATCTGACCTGGCTGGAGGGCCAGGGGTTCTTCTCCGCCACCCCCGTGACAACGGGGATTCAGCCCCTGCCGCTGCTGGAGGCCCCTGGTGGCGATCAGGCTCCCCGCAGCGGCGGCGTCCATGGCGGCCATCCGCCGATGGCTGACGCGGCGGTGTTCGTGCGGGTGATGACGCTGCTGCGCCATCTGCTGCAGACGCCCTTTGACCGGCCGGCGGAGGGTCCGGGGGCGATGGCGATGCAGCGGCACCTGCTGGAGCGGCTTGCTGAGATCCCCGGCGGCCATGGCCCCGGTGAGCTGGCGACGCTGCGCAAGGACATCGAGAAGACGCTCACTCCCTATGGCTTTCGGCCGCACCACGACAACCCGCGCCACGGCTACTGCCTCGGCACTGCCCTGCTGTCTGCGCCGCGGCTGGTGGAGATCCACGGGGTGGTGCAGCACGTGGCCCAGCGGCTGGGAGATCCGACTGCTCTCGATCTACTGAGTGAGCTGGAGGAACGCCTGGCCTGGGGCGGCATCGCGGTGACGGCCGCGCCGCCGCTGCGCACCGTTCTTGATGGCGCCCATCCCGGTGTGGAGAGCCTGCAGCGGGGCACGCTGGCGGAACCGGGCCAGGCGGAGCAGATCGAGACAGCGATCCTTGAGCACCGCCGCGTGCTGCTGCTGCGCCAGGGCGCATCCCCCGATCAGGGGAAAGGGGAAGAGATCCGCGTGTGGCCGCTGCAGCTGGTGTTCGCCGGTGGGCTGTGGCATCTGGGCTGGGAGGCCGATGCGATCGGCCGGCTCCATGGGCTGCTGCAGAGCGAGCGGCTGGAGCGGCTGGTGTTCCTCCAGGCCGAGGCCCGCGGCCGCCGCAACGCCAGCGAGCACCAACTGGCGATCAGCCGCCTGCAGCGGCTGCTGCATCACTGCGGCGGCATCGAGCTGGGCGATGACCTCCAGGCCCAGGACGGGCTCTGCCAGCCCAGCGCTGAGCAGCGGCGCCGCCAGCTGCAGACCCTGCGCTGCTCCTGCAAGAGCGAGGCCTACGCCGCCATTCGCCAGGGGCAGCTTCCCTTCCCCCTCGATCAGATCCGGCTTGAACGGCCGGCCAAGCAAGCGGAGCTCACGGCTGCAGCCAAGGGCACCACAGCGGACTGGGTGCATCCGGCCCTGGCGCGGGTGCTGACGCCCAACCCGATCGGCGACAGCCATCCCCATCCGCTGGAGATCGACCTGCCGCCCTGGATCCTGGCCCGCGGCCTCGCCCTGCGCCGCTGGCTTTTCTCCCACGGCAGCGCCTTGCGCATCGAGGCACCGGAGGCGCTGCGGCAGGAACAACAGGGCCAGGCACTGGAGATGCTGGCGTTGGGTCAGCGACGCCCCGGCAGCTGATGGACTGCTGGCTTCACTCCTCGTCGTCGGGGCTGCCCAGGGGGATGAGCTTGATCTGCTTGCGGCCGAGCTTGATCTCGAACTCATCGCCTGGCTGCAAACCCAGCTGGGCGGTGTAGGCCTTGCCGACCATCAGGTTGCCGTTGAACTGGATCTTGGTCACGTAGCTGAGGCTGCGGCCACCCTTGCCGCGGCCTTTGCCGCCCTCACCAAAGCTGAGGCCCTTGGCCTCCAGCAGGGCTTCATAGAAGGCGGTGAAGTTGAGGCGTTCGGTGCCGTCCTTCTTGGTGCTCAGATAGCCACAGCTGCGCACCAGATCGGACTTGGATACATCTCCGAGTTCCTTGAGCTTGGCCAGCAGGTCTGATCCAGTGAGCATGGATTGATCGCTGATTTCGGCTTCAGGGTAAGGAGTGTGCCGCTTCTGGGAAGAGCCTCCAAGCTCCACTCTGTGGGGGAACTTCCCGACTTGCCTCTGCTCACCTGAAGCGGTACCCGTGAATCGCGGGCTACGTGAGCAGTTCATCACCGCAGCGATTCGCAGGCCTCCCCGTCTCTGTTGCTGTCGAGGTAGGTGTGCCCCTGGCGCAGCAACTCCTGGGCGCGGGCATAGGAGCCGATCTCGCTGCAGCGGTAACGGCGGCCACCGGGAGTGGTGCCATCGGAGATGCTGCGGCCCCGTGGGCTGCGGCGGAAATCCCAGGGGCGGGTGATGCCACCTTCAACCTGCCACACCCCATAGCGATGCCGGCTGGCCCGGAACTCAGCATCCAGATACTCCTTGGCATCGCAGCCGCCCAGGTATTGCCGGTAAGCAAAGGCCTGGCCGTCTTCCACCATCACCAGGTTGAGGTTGATGTCACTGATCACCTCGGCCACCGTGCGGCCGTAGCGGTCGGTGGTCTTGACCTCGAGGGTCACCTCACGGCCGATCGGCAGCCGTTGCTGTAGGTAGCGCCGGGCCTGCTGCCCCCAGGGGCTCTGCGCCGTCTCGGGGGCATCAATGCAGGCGAGCCGCACGGTCAGAGCCCGGCCGGCTTGGCGCACACGAATCGTGTCGCCGTCGCCGATGGAAAGCACGGTGGCTCTGACGCTCTGGCCCTGGACCTCAGCCGGCCCGGCCACGGACGCCCAGAGCGCGACACCCAGCAGAATCCACCTGACCATCGCCGGAGTTTGCACCGGCGCCGTTTCCATGCAGCTCCTGCATCATCTGGATGGGCAGGAGTGTTTCACGCCAATCTGGAGCTCTGCTTCTGCCTGCGATGGGCCGCACTCCCCTGCTGATCGCCCTTGCTGTCTCGGCTCTTGCAGCCGGCAGCGGTCTGGCCCAGCAGCCGGTGAGACCCCTCCCGAAAGTGGGAGGGTGTCCCTTGGGCTACTACAGCTCTGGCGGTTACTGCGTGCCCAGCTCCAGCGGCAACACCAGGGGCGCCATCGAGAAAAGCGACAACAGCTGCCCGCTGGGCTTCTATTCCTCGGGCAACTACTGCCTCAGCAGCCCCAGCAACGAGCGCGAGGCGATCCAAAAGACCGGCAACGCCTGCCCGCTGGGCTGGTTCAGCTCCGGCAGCTACTGCGTCAAGAGCCGCTGATCGCCATGGGCTTCCGCTTCCGCCGCTCCGCACGCCTGGGGCCTCTGCGCTTCAACTTCGCCAAGGGGGGCCTGAGCTCGATCTCCTTTGGCGGGCGCGGAGCCTCCTTCAACATCCCGGTGAGCCGCAGCGGCGGTGCCCGCACCACCGTGGGGCTGCCGGGCACCGGCCTGAGCTGGAGCGTGGAGCACACGCCCGATCGCGCCGCCGCACCCCCAGCTGGCCCAGCAGAGGGCCTGCCCAACAGCCGCCGTCTGCGGCCGGGCCAGCTCGATGCCCTCAAGCAGTCGCTGCTTGAGGTTCTGCACAGAGAGCTGTTCGCTCCCGGTTCCACCGGGGAGCAGCTCTGGCAGCACGCCCTGGTGAGCCGACTGCTTGCTGATGGCTCCATCTCGGCGCGAACTGCTGGCCTGCTGACCCTGGTCGAGACGCCTGAGGCGATGGAGGCCTACCTGCTACGAGCCCAGGGGCAGGACGATGCCAAACGCCGGGCCCAGCGCTGCATCGATGCGGTGCAGCAAGCCTCAAGCCTGGCCGCTGGGCGTGGCTGGCTCCCCTGACCTGGCAAGGGCAGGTCCAACGCTCCAGGCTTTGTTGTGGTCAGCCCTCTTCTTGGAGTACGTGCTGCATCACCTCCAGCAGTCCATCGGCCAGGGGGCGATGGGCGGCGAGCTTGGTGCTCCAGATCGATCCCGACAGGAGTTCCTCCGGGCTCACCAGGCCCAGGTCCTGGCCCTCCAGCAGCTGCAGCTGCTCCAGCGGCACAGACAGCTCACCTTGATACACATGGGCCGTGCGCCGGTGGATGTGATGCACCATCACCAGCTCCACAGCGAGGGGCTGCCAGCTGATCTCCTCCAGGAGCTCCCGCCGCAGCGCCTGCTCCGGCGTTTCGCCTGGATCGAGGTGCCCGCCAAAGAGTCCCCAGCAACCGGGGGCGACGATGTTGGGGATCTCGTCGCGCAGCTGCATCAGCCAGCGACCATCCCGCTGCAGCATGGCCAGGGCGACTTCAACGGCCATGGCTCGGGCTCAGGCTGCGGCCGGCCGGCGCCGCTGCCTGGCATAGACCGCTGCTCCACCAGCCGCCAGCACCAAGCCACCGCTGATGGCCAGGAACACCAGGGTCTGCAGCAACAGCAGGAAGATCCCCAAGGCCGAGCCGGCCGCGATCTGCACCCTGGACTTGATCAGCAGGGTGAGCAGCAGCAGCACGGTGGCCTTGAGGGCGAGCACCTTTGCCGTGCTGAACGGACAGAACGGGTTCAGAAGCACGGGGTGATCACGGGTATCCCCATGCTGGCGGGCCGATCCGGGTGCGGTGGTTTCACTCAAGCCCTGGGCGGCTGCGGTGGGATCCACTGAGGTGGACAGGCCCGCCAACCCGCCCGGCGCTTCTGGGCCCAAAGCTTCATCGCCTGCTCCCGCGTCAGCTCCTTGCGGCGTTTCAGCAGGGGTGTCGCCTCCCCGGGAATCAACTCCCCGAGCGTCACCTCCAGTGACTGGCTCCAGCGGTCGTAGCGGCGCGGCTGGAAATGCAGGACCTGACGGCCATCACTGATCCAGCCCTCCTGCGGGGAGAGCGGCGGCCGGCCGGTCCTGTCCGTGACATTCATCGGCCGCTCACACCACCTCCGGCGCCCAGCCGCGGCTGAGCGTCATGTCGTCAGTCCAGCCCTGGCAGCGGCTGGTGAGGTGCTCGCCGTGGGCGATCAGCCCTTGGTGCAGCTGGCATGTGAGCACGGGGATGCAGTTCACCCCGGCGTGGTGGCGAAACCAGTGGCAGGTCATGCAGACCTTGCGGCTGCGGGTCTTGAGCAGCACGGCCTCATCGAGGTAATGCCACTCCTCGATAGGGATTTCAAGCCGGGCGGCCAGGGCCGCAGGCCGAGGCAAGGGGATACCCATGACCCACTCCAGATGCGTACATCTGCACTAGCACGCGCACTTGGAGTGGCGGTCACGGCCCATCGACCTAGATACGGTTCAGGCAAAGGAGGCGTGTCGATGCTCCGCGAACTCGTGCTGGCTATTGGCATCCCTCTGCTGGTGCTGCTGCTGGCGGTGCTGGCCCTGGAGCAGTGGCGTGATCAGCTGCCGGCCTGGCTGCAACGGTTGGCCGAGCGCCCGTCCTGGCTTTGGAACTCCGGCATCGGGCTGATCATCGGCCTGTCGCTGCTGCGCTGGCTGCTGCAGCGCTGATGCTCAGGCCGCCAGCGCCTGGCGTTGGCCCGCAGGGTGCACCGATCGGTGTGTGCGACACCAGAAACGCTTCGATCCAGTCGTGGTGCCGCCTTTGGCAGATCCGATCGGCGATCGAGGGGGCATCTGGCGGTACCTGGAAGCGCTTGCGAAAGGCCTTGCTGAAGCCCTCAAGCACCGGCACGGGCAGGGCCCGGATGGTGGCGTGCAGCTGGCGGATCGTGGCTGGATCGAGAGGGGTCAGGCTGGGATCGAGGCCTGATGACGGTGCTGGCGCAGTTGAGGGTGGCTCGGTTTTCGATGTCGCCTCCCTCTGGCCCTCCTGCGCGGACGGGGCTCGGTGCAGAGCTGGAACCGACGCAGTGGGCACCACCCGCAACGCCGTAGGCCGGGCCGCTGGCTGGTTGGAGGGACGAGCGCCGCCGGCCGCAGCAGCGCCGGTCACCTCCCGCTGCTGCTTGTCGTAGAGCGCGAGGCCGAACGGATTGCCAAAGGTCATCAGCGCCCGCTTCATGGCATCGGTTTCGGCCTCCTTGAGGGCTGATTCATGGGCCTGTCCCAGGTCGACGTCGATGCCGTGGCCGGCGCCGCAGCCCTCGCGGATCAACTGGGCACCGGTGCCCTCGCCGACGGTGATGCGTACGCGGGCGGTGTAGGTGACTCCCCAGCCGGGGCGCTGCTCCCGGCCGATGGTGCGTTCGCTCTGGTTGACGCAGCGGAGGGCGACGGTTTCGCGCTGCCAGCCGTCAAAGCCAAAGATCCGGTTGGCTTCCGCGATTACCTGCCAGCCCTCCAGATAGCTGACGGAGCTGCGACCCTGCTCCCGCTGGCGCACCTTGGCGCGATCCAGCGGGGCGGCGAGGGCAGTGATTTGCTCGGTGGAGAAGGTGCAGGTCATGGCGGCGATGGGCTGAGGTGGGAATCTGGTGAGGTGTGTGGTGATTGCAGATGAGGCGATCAGCTGGTCGCACCGTGAGGTGCGCTTGGCAGCGCAGCGACTTCTGGCTCGAGGGGCTCGATCAGCACCCAGCAGGGCGGCTCGCTGCAGTGGATGTGATCGGGTGAAGGTCGGCGGCCCGGCTTGCGGGTGATCGGCACCACCCAGCTGGCGAGCCGCGTGGACCAGATGTGGCCCCTGGGCCTCGGTGTCGTGGGTGTCGTAGAGGCCGTGGCGCTGGTGTAGGTGGAGAGATCCATGGCTCTGGCGATGGGGTGATCGGTGGCTGTGTGGGCTCTGGGAGGAGCGACGTGGGCCCGCTCCTGCAACAGACCCGCGTGAAAGGGGGCCTTGCCCCCTCAGTGGATGCGCCAGGAGCGGCGGGAGAGGAGCTGGGCACCTTCGATATGGCGGCCCGCTTTGAGGGCCTCTTTGATGGCGGACTTGTCCGGCTTGCTGGTGGTGGTGACGGCGAGCCACTCGGGATCGAGGGCCTCCTCGTCGTCGATCACGACGGCGGAGGACTTGCGGCTGCTGAGCTCGTGATTCGGGAACGAGAACCGTGTGGCTGCCGGCTGCAGCTGGGTGAGGACAAAGATCAGCGATTCCTCCAGCGCATCAGCCCGGCCGGCATCAGAGCGGGCCAGATCTGCGAGCCGCTTGGCCTGCTGCTGGCGGTAGGTGGCCTGACCGCGCAGGTGCTCGATCACCCAGCAGGTGGCATCGGCCTTGGCTGCGAGGGCAGCTTTATTGCCCTCTTCTGCCAGTAGGGCTGCCTCCAGCTCGGCAAGGGCCAGGGCGCGCTGCTCGGGTTCTTCGGTTTCCAACTGCTCGGCGAGCTGGGAGATGGCGGTAGTGAGCTCCTGGGCCTCGCTGCCCAGCTGCCAAAGGGAACCAGAGCGCTGAAGGGAGCAGGCTGGGCCTGATGCCGAGGGGGCAGCCGCTGGGGCAGGGGCAGCGACTGGAGCAGGGATGGGGGTGAGAACAGCCATGACGGTGAGAAGGCGATGGGGATGGAATGGACGAAATGGAACGGAGCGCCAGGGGCGCGAAAGGCTTGTGGTGCTGTGGGATTAGGAGCAGCCGACACCGACCGGCACGGCCCAGAGCCCTGCAGCTGCACTGACCTCGGCCACCGAGATCGGCACCGGGGAGCGGGGCGCCATGCGGCGGGCCTGCTGCACCAGCGAGGCGGTGCCTGGGCCGCCGGGGAAAGCCACCACCAACACCGAGGCGAGCGAGCCCGGGGAGGTGTGGGCTTCTGCGCGGGCGATGGCCTGCTGGAGCAGCTCCCGGTTGCGGATCGGCCCTGCGGCGCGGCCGTGCTGCTGCCACTGGGCCGGCATCGCCAGGGAGCACCAGCCCAGCTGACCAGCGGCCCGGCCAATGGCGGCATCGGCCCCGCGAGCCCCGCCATGGAGAACCAGATGCACCAGCCGGCCGCCGCTGCGGGCGAGCAGCTCAGCGGCAATGCGCTGATGGGGCCAGGCCAGATCCCGGCCACCACCGGCCGCGATCACCAGAGAGCGAGCCGGAACAATCTCCGGCCGCGATGGACTACATAAGGCCATGGATTCAGTTGCCGAATTGCTAGGCGCACCGATCGGTGCGACAAGTGACAACTGATCGGGGCATCACAACCGCTCAGAACTACGCAGCGGTGATGGCGAGACCAGGGGATGAGGTTGCCGCAGGCGATGGGCTCGGGGCCTTTGGCGGAACCCTTATTCTATCAGTACAGATGCACTTATGGGCAGGCAGACCGCCTGTGCCGCAATGGCTCTGGGAGAATCAGGGCCATCCATGCCCGCCTCGCATCAATCAACATCAAGCGCGGCAACTTGATCACGCACGATCTTCTTGGATTACCGGCCGCGCAGCCGCGCGAGGCTCGCGATCGGATTCAATTACCCCAACTCAGTGCCCCAACCCATCACCCTGGCCCTGGGATTGTGTGGGCACCGCAGCCGCGGGAGCAGCGCCGGGCCTGCGTGACCTGAGCCACCCATCCCGGAGGCGGCGAGGAGGCAAGAGATCACGCGAGCGCAAGGGTCGGTGACCGCGCAGCGGCCTCACCGACTCGCGAAGCCCTTGCGCCGCGTGACACCATCACGCCCCGCTGCCGGGGTGGGATCAGGTGCCCAGGGGCAGATAGAGGCTCTGAGGCGTGTCCTGAAACGAGCGGAAGCCATGGCGCTCGTAGAACGCCTCGGCGGCTGCGTCCTTGGCGTCCACGATCAGCGCGTAGCCGCCAACAGAGCGCTTGGCATCGAGGCAGCGCTGCACGGCCAGGCCCAGCAGAAGGGGGCCGATCCCCTGCCCCTGCCAGCGTTGATCCCTAGCCAGGCGCCCCATCCGGAAGCAGGGGACCGGATAGGGAGGCAGCGGTCTTGCATCCGCCGGTTGGAGATCCGCCAGCCGGACCTCCGCCGGAGCCAGGGTGTAGAAGCCGGCGATCTCTGCCGGTGCATTGGCCGGCACCAGCACAAAGGTCTGGCTCACCCCGCGGCGCATGTTCTGGTGCGCCTGCTGCTGCAGAAAGCGATCCAGTGCCGGGGCACCACAGGAGAAGGCCTTGCGGTTGTGCAGGGCAGGGTCGAGCTGCTGCTCGTCAAACACGGCTCACGCGGGTGCGGGCCTGCTCCAGCGCCTCCTGCAGTGCCGGATTGGGGGCAAATGGCTGGCTGATGGCGGACTGAAAGGCCGTGAAGTCGCGCTGCGACAGGGCGAGCTGCTGCTCCCGCTGGACGGCCTCCGCGGCGCGCTGCCTGGCGGCAAGCCGCACGAAAGCCGCCATGCTCAGCCCCTCAATGGCAGCACCCTGGGCCAGCAGTTGCTTGTCAGCAGCGCTGAGCTTGAGATCGAGGCGCTCACAGGCAGCCACGGCACCCCTCAAGGACTGATCCAAAGATACGGCAGAAAACCGTACCCTGCCTGCCTCAGCTCCAGCGCACATCCAGGAACTCCACCAGCAGGACTCCTCGGTGGCTGCCGTGGATGCTGACCAGGCCGCGGCTGGCGGCCTGCTCCATTCCGGCACGCTCCTTGCACACCTGCTCAGCACTGGCCAGCACGCGCACCCACCCCCCGGTCATGAAGTCTTCTGAGCCTGTCTCGAAGGCCTGCAGGCGCCGGTGCCGGCTGCTGTTGCGCTCGTAGTAGAGGCCACCACCTGTGGGATCGGTGCCCTCGGCCCACACTTGATCGACCATCAGTTTGCCGATCGCCACAGGGGCGCTGGCTGCCGCGTCAATGGCTTCTCCATCGAGAACGAGTGGGTTGCCGGGGTCGTCGCGGTTGTCGGAGACGATCAGACGCGGCGTCATCGCCTGGCACCTGCGATTGGTCTGCTGCGATTCTCATCGCCCCTTGTGCTGCCGGCGAGAGGGAACCGAGGTCGCCTGCCCACATGCACTCTTATTTAACGCAAGCCGCACTTGCTTGAATAAGCTTGACCTGTATTCAAGGTTCGCCCCAGGGAGGTTCCGTGCAGCGCGAGAGCACCGGGCGTTACGAGCTCACCAGTACCGCCGGTGAAACCGTGCGGGCTTTTGTGCCCGACCCGCTGCCGCCAGAACCCCCGGTGTTGCTTGTGGGTCCACTGCAGGGATTGCACGAGCGGGCGCTGCTGGCCTGCGGCCGCCTCGATGGCGTCTCCACCCTGCTGCCTGATCCCGAGCTGTTCCTCTACGCCTACGTGCGCCGCGAGGCCCTGCTTTCCTCCCAGATCGAGGGCACCCAGTCCTCCCTCTCCGACCTGCTGCTCTTTGAGCTGGAGGAGGCACCCAGCGTTCCGTTTGACGACGTGGTGGAGGTTTCCAGCTATGTGGCCGGGCTGGAGCATGGCCTGGCCAGGCTGAGCGAGGGCTTCCCCCTGTCCTGCCGCTTGCTGCGCGAGATCCATGGCCGGCTGCTGGCCCGTGGTCGCGGCGCCGATCGCCTGCCGGGGGAGTTCCGGCGCAGCCAGAACTGGATCGGCGGCACCCGCCCAGGCAATGCCCGCTTCGTGCCGCCGCCGCCGGGGCACCTTGAGGAGTGCATGGGCCAGCTGGAGCTGTTCATCCACGGCGGCCCCGAGGGGCAGCACAGCCTGCCGGTGCTCGTGCGTGCCGCCCTGGCTCACCTGCAGTTCGAGACGATCCACCCCTTTCTCGATGGCAACGGCCGTCTGGGCCGCCTTCTGATCGTGCTGATGCTGATCGATGCCGGTGTGCTCGAGCAGCCGCTGCTTTACCTCAGCCTGTTTTTCAAGCAGCACCGCAACCGCTACTACGAGCTGCTCGATGGTGTACGCCAGCAGGGCGATTGGGAGGCCTGGATCGAGTTCTTTCTGGAGGGTGTCGAGAGCACGGCCTCGGCCGCCGTGGCCACTGCCCAGCGGTTGCTTGCCCTGTTCCGTGCTGATGAGGAACGACTGGCGGGCCTCGGTCGATCCGGGGCGAGCGTGCGCCAGGGCTATGCGGCTTTGCGCCGGCGGCCGCTCACCAGCACCAAGCAGCTCAAGGCGCTGAGCGGCCTGAGCTTCCCCACCGCCGGCAAGGTCCTCGAGACGCTGGTGGAACTCGGCATCGCCCGGGAGATCACCGGCGGCCAGCGCAATCGTCTCTTCGCCTACGACGCTTACCTGGCGATCCTGGGTGAAGGTGCTGAACCGCTCTGAGCGTCCACACCACCACTCAATCGGTGTCGTGGCGGTGGCTCGACCTGGTCAGCCACTCGCAGCAGCAGGGCAAGGCTGCAGAGCTGGAGCAGGAGCACCAGCAGCTGCAGCCGCCCCATGCGGCGCAGGCGGCTCAGTATCAGCTGCCCCGGATGGCGAGGGCGGCTGCGGCTGCGGGGAAACGCCGGCAGGTCCAGGCGTCGGGTTGGGCGCTCCATCAGAACGGCACCTCTTCATCGCTGAGGGGAGTGGCCCCGGCGGGAGGCGAGGTCCAGTCGTTGCCCCAGCCGCCGGAGCTGGGGGCTGCTGGCCGGGAAGTCGCTGCGCCATGAGCTGCACTGTGCGCCCCGCCTACCGGCGCCGGCCTGCCCTGGTGCTCACCACTGCTCGGCTCTGCTTCACCGCTGAAGCCGCCGTCGCCGCCGCCGCGGCTCCCGCAAAGCTCCAGGCGGTCGACCACCACAAGGGTCTTACTTCGGACTTCGCCGCTGCTGCGGTCGGTCCACTGCTCGATCTCCAGCCGGCCGACCACCGCCACCTTGCTGCCCTTACGGACGTAGTCCCCGGCCACCTGGGCGGTCTTGCCCCAGGCCTTGCAGTTCACCCACAGGGGTGCCTGCTCTTGGCCATCGCGCGGCGGCCGGTTGATGGCCAGGCTGAACTCACAGACGCAGCTGCCGCTCTCAAAGAAGCGCAGCTCCGGATCCCGGCCGGCGTTGCCGACCAGCACGACCACGTTGATGCTCATGCCTGCACCTCCTGAGCCGCGCTCTTGATGGCGTCGACGCGCTCCTGGGCTGCCAGTAGCGAGGACAGGCCGATCAGGGGATGGGTGCGCACCAGCTCATGCAGTGCTCCACTCCACGTGATGTTGTGGCGACGCGCGAAGGCATTCACCCGCTCGTAGGTGTCGTTGTTCATGGTGATCGTCTTCTTGTGGTTACCGATCCGCTGGCGCAGGGGCCGCGGTCGTGTTGGCAGTGCGCTCATGGCCAGAGCCTCTGAAAACGGGTGGTGTTGCTGGGGTGGCGGTAGATCGGCTCCTGGTCGCTGCTGCTCAGCGGGATCAGCCGCACGCAACTGGGGATGAGCGGGCAGGGCTCGACTCGATAGAGACCATCTGGGCTCCGCCAGTGCTCACCTGGCCGGAACCGCGTCGGTGCCGGGGGCTGCTCCTGGGCGCCGAGCAGGCTGCGGACCTGCTGCCAAAGGCCCTGGACTAGAGCGACCCGCTCCACCAGCCGCTGCAGCTGCTTGAGGCTGCGCTCCCCACGGGCCATCTCAAACACGCCGCGGTCGCGCTCCTGGCGGGCCTGATCCAGCGCCAGCTCCAGCAGGTGCTGGGCCTGGATCAGATAGAGGGTGGTGCTCATGGCGCCACCTCACTGGCGTCCGCCATGGGATCCGCGCACGGGGCCGCGGCCTCCAGCTGACTGCGGCGCCTTGCGATCGCGCTCCACAGCCGCTCAGCGTTGTCGTCGCTGATGCGGCCCGAGCCGAGCAGCTGGTTCACCCGCCCGTAGGCGGCATCGAGCTCAAGCAGGGTGGCGATGCGCGGGATCTGCTGCAGCCCGGCTGCCACCGGATCGGGGTCCTGGGATACAGGTGTCGGCGCCGTCTCCGCCAATTCCTGGGCAGTCGCCTGCGTCAGCTCCCCTGCAGCCCCCGTGGCTGCTGCTGTGCTGGCTGCCGCTTTCACCTGGCTGCGGGAGCGGCGCGGTGCTGCGGGAGCGGCAGCGGCAGGTTCTCTGCCAGCGCTATCGATCACTTCGGCCTCCACCGCCTGGACTGGCGCCGCTGGCTCTGCCGTTGGCACAGCTGCTGGCTCCGGAGCCGGATCTGCTGCGGAGCCGCCGCCGATAAGCGGCGGGTCGAGCGCATCATTCAGGGAGTCCGATTGAGATGCGCGGTCTTCGCGAGGGCGTAAAAGAGCAGGCACAGCGAAGCTTTGCTTGCCATCGCCCTGACCGGGTGAAGCCGGGCCCAGGGCCGTTGCCGACTGAATGGCCTCACTCGCCTCGCGCACCGTGACCGGCTCGATGTCCAGTGCCTCCTCCTGGGTCATCAAGCCCAGGGCGATCTCCGGGCAGTAAACGTTCGCCCACCAGGCGGCAGCGCGGTAGCGCAACATCTGGCCGGTCATCGTCTGCCACTTGCTGGTCTCGTTGCCCTGGCGGTCCTTGCGGCTCCACCAGCCTTCCTTGCGGGCCAGCTCAAGGGTGATCGTCTCCCCCTCCAGCACCTCGCCGGTGGCCTTGTCGGTCGCCACCGCGTGGCAGCGTGCGGGCTTCTCCTTGTCGTCAAACACGAAGCGCAGAGGCGAGAAGCGGCCGCTGGCATTCACCGTGGCGATCAGGAACTTGCTGCTCCAGGTGGGCCGCCCATGGATCGGCGTCATGTTCTGCATCACCACCAGCGGCGAGAGGCGCATGCGGCTGGCGATCTCCAAGGCGATCAGGCTGTTGGCCAGGCCCTGCTGCCCCTGGTACTCCTTGGGCACCAGGGTGGAGGAGCACAGGGCTTTGGCCATGCGCTGGGCGGCGTCAAAGGCGGCGATGCCGCTGAACACCTGCAGGGTTTCGCTGCTGGCCGCCAGGGCCGAGCCGGAGGGCGAAGAAGAGGAGGGCGCAGGAGCGCCGGCCGTGAGGGTGGAGTTGCTCATCAGAAGAGATCAATGGAATCCGGATCAAAGTCTTCGCGTTCGGGAATACTGAAACCGCTGGACACGGGACGGAAGGTGTGGCGCCCGTGGCTCGGCCAGCTGCCACTGGACTGGCAGGCGGCGATTCGCTGGAAGGCCTCCTCCCGCCGCTGCAGCCCCGTCTGCAGGTCTTGCCCATCGAAGATCAGCAGGCTGCAGTCGATCGCCGCGGCCGGATCGCTCGGCCACTCGAAGGCGATCACCCCGGCTTCGACCGGTTCGCTGCCGCAACGGTGCTGGTGGCCCAGGGCCAGATGGGCGATCTGCAGGTCGTAGGCCAGGTCCTTTGCCTGCCAATAGAAGCGGCGCGGCATGGCGCTGCGCGTTTTCTTGAGATCGAACAGGCGGCCGTCGCTGGTGACCACATCCGGCAGGCAGCGGCAGGGCCGGCCGGCCTCGTCATCCCAGAAGTGGGGCTGCTGGCTGGCTGCTGGGTCCAGGACCGCCAGCACCTCCCCCACCACCGGATCTTCGTGGAGGGCATCGCGGATGCGCAGCGCCTGCTCCACCATCTCGTGGCTGACCGGCGTCAGACCGGCCGCCTCGGCCTCGGCGCAGTTGGCGGCACCGGCCTTGGTGTTGCGGGCGATCGTTTTGAACGCCGCAAAGCGCTCCTCGATGCGGAAGGGCGGGGTGAGCAGGGCATCGACCAGATCCCCTTTGACCATGTCCGGCGAGGGAACGAACGGCGCCGCCCCCGGCCCGAAGCGATGCCACCAGGCCCGCATCGTGCCGGTCACCGCCGCCTTCAAGGCGGTGGGAGACCAGGCGGGATGGCGGTGGTAGTCCGCTAGGGAGATGCTGCTCATGGCGTGTCCTCTTGGCCGTGGCCGAGGACCAGCCGCCTTGCCTCCAGCAGCGACGGGCACAGGCCCGAATCGATGCCGCCGCCGCCGGAGTGCAGCAGGGTGGCCACGTAGCCGCCACAGACGCTCTGGCGGAAGCTGATGGCGATGCCGTGGCTGGCCAGTGCCGCCAGAGATTCAGTCGTGATGGCCGGCCAGCGCTGCTGCCATCCGGCAAGGGCAGCAGAGAAGGAGGCTTGGATCAGGGTGTAGTGCTCCAGATCGGAGCGAGGGGGATCCTGGGTCTTCAGGCCATCAGTGGGCCTGGAATCGGCATCAGGGGTCCCGCGGTCGGCGCGATCCACAAGGTCTTACAGGTCGACGCCAAAGCTACCCCTATTGCTTTCCTTTCGGGAACGCTAAAGGCATGTATTCCGGCTACGCATAATTGCTGTCGCTGTAGCGGTCGTCACGGCCTCAACCGCCGACCCCGTGCTGCCGCCTAGCTCAGGAGGCGCCGGTCTCCGCCTCGGAGGTGATCAGCTCCGGCGCTGCCTCCCGCACCCAGGCATCAAGAGCCTGGCGGGCGATGGGGACGATGGCCGGTGCCAGCCGCTCGCCGGCAAAGAGGGCGTTCTCGATCGCCTCCACCTGCTCCATCGGCAGATCACCGGCACCGCGCAACACCTGCATTGCTGCGGACACCGGGCGTAAGCCGACATGCTCCACAGCCCGCTCAAACAGGTTGCGCAGCAGCTTGGTCTCGATCTCCGCGTCGATCTCCTCCTGGCGGGGCCAAAGCCCAGCCGGACCCTCCAGCTTGCCGATGTAGCAGGCGAACCAGTCCTCTGCGCCCCAGAGGCGACCGTCGGGGTGCCGGACAGGTTGAGCCCGTTGCACCCGATCGCGCAGGGTCCGGTCCTTGATCGGGCCCCGGTCCTCCAGGGCCAGGCATTCGTTGAGCACCCCCAGCTGAATGAAGGTGCTGGGCTGGGGCTGGTGGACTTTGCCGTTCTCCAGGTTCCCCCACTGCCCGCCGGCCACCCGCAAGGACCAGGGGATCAGAGCAGGGCAGGCCTTGGCCCAGTCCTGGGCGGTGGTCACCGACCAGTCGTTACTGCGTCGCCAATTGCGCAGGAACTTGCCGAACTGCACCCGGGCGGCATCGAGCTTGTGCTGAAGGCTCTGCAACGGGTTGCCGTTCGGGAACCCTAACTGTATGGCCCACAGGTTTGCGAGCACCTTTTTTTTAATGGAGTTTTGCGTGACGTTTTGCATCCTGGCCCCAGGTGCGCCCTGGCCCCGCCACCGGCTAGGTCCAGCCACCGGTCCGAGTGCTTGATCCTGGCGGGATGCGGTCCTGATCTGGTCCGCCCTCGCGAACCGGGAGCGCACCTGATCGTCATTACGGAGCAGGGCGCCCCTATGGGGACCAATGCGCCAATGCGGCCTTGGGCACAACAGACCGGCTGCTTTCAAGACATGCGGTCGATTGCCCTGACCTCTATCGCCCCGAAACGAGGCGGGATGCCAGCCGAGAACACCAGAGGCGCCCCCGGCGGAAACCCCAGTCCCCATCAGGCCTACAGCCCCATGACGTCACGTATATTTTTTACCCCGTTTTTACCAATCAACCCCTGACAATCGCTCAAAGTGTTGCTGCGACTGAGTTCTTGCAGGCGGATGTGCTGCCTTCTAAGCAGCCGGTCGTTGGTTCGAATCCAACAGGGGGCGTTCAATTCGATTCTGTTCCCTCACCCTCCAGGTTGCAGGGACGCGGCTGGCCGATGCGATGGAGCAGAAAGCTCAGAGCGGCTCAGTTCCCTCGCTGAGGATCGCCAGGTAGGCGTCATAGGCGAACAGACGATTGCGCTGGCCGCCGGTGATTTCCCGGGCGATGCCGAGTTCCACCAGGATCTCGAGGGCCTTGCCGGCGGTGGGGAAACTCAGTCCGCTCAGCTCCTTGAGCTGCTTGGTGCTGGTGAGCGGCCGCCGGCGCAAAGCGGCATAGCCCAAGCGCACGCTGGGGCCTGATCGGCCCAGTTCTTCCAGCCGCGCTTCATCCGTATGAAACAGGGCGAGCAGCCGCTGAGCAGTAGCCACCGCGGCTGAGGCCGTGCTCTCCACACCCTCCAGAAAGAACCCGAGCCAGGCCTCCCAATCGCCCTGCTGGCGCACGCCATCGAGCAGCTCGTAGTAGCGGCGGCGGTGCTGCTTGAAGAACAAGCTCAGGTAGAGCAGCGGCTGCTGGAGCACGCCAGCATCGATCAGCATCATCACAATCAGCAGCCGGCCCAGGCGGCCGTTGCCATCGAGAAACGGGTGGATCGTCTCGAACTGCACGTGGGCCAGGGCGGCACGTACCAGCACTGGCAGAGAGTGCTCACCGTGGTGGCCGCCATGGATGAACTGCTCCAGCAGCCCCATGCAGTCCTCTACTAGCCACGGCGGAGGCGGCACGAAGCGGGCATTGCCTGGGCGGGTGCCACCGATCCAGTTCTGGCTGCGGCGGAACACCCCCGGCAGGCGATCGGCGCCGCGTCCACGGCTCAGCAGCCGGCCGTGGATCTCGCGCAGCAGGCGACAGGAGAGCGGGAACCCCTCCGCCAGCCTGGTCAGGCCATGCTCCAGCCCGGCCACATAGCTGGAGACCTCCACCACATCGTCAAAGGGAACGCCGGGTGCTTCCTGCAGCTCGAATAGCAGCAGATCAGATAGCGACGACTGGGTGCCCTCGATCTGGGAGGAGAGCAGGGCCTCACGGCGCACGTAGGCGTAGAGGAACAGCTCGGGGTTGGGCAGCAGGGTGGAGACGCCATCAAGGCGGCCGCAGGCCAGCAGCGCCCGCTCATGCAGCGCCTGCAGTGGACCAACCAGCAACACCGGGGGTTCTGGCGGCAGCGGGTCGGGCACAAAAGCCCGCATCGTTTCCCCGGCGGTGGCGCTGTCCTCGTAGTGGCCGGTGGCCTCGCGCCGCATTACACCCCAGCAACCTTGAATACGCAGCCAGCTTATTCAAAGAAGCGACTTTTCCCGTGAATTAGGGACCACCTTGCCAGAGCCTCAGCGCTCCACCAGAGACCAGAAGCTCCAGCGGCCGCCAAAGGCTTCCCGAATGCGACCCATGAAGCTCTCGTGGCGCTCCACGCCCTGCCAGTCGTCGATGCGGGCGGCCAGCAGCTCACAGCTGCCCAGGTGCTCGGCGGCGTGCCGGTAGCGCTTGGCGCGGCCCGTCGACAGGGCAAAAAGCAACATCGCCCGCAGCAGCACCGTGGCGGCCAGCGGCTGCTCAGCGCTGAGCCGCTCAGCCGCTGGGGCAAGGATTTCGAAGGACTCACCATCCCAGTCGGGCCCATGGGTGAGCACTAGGCGCCCAGCCCGCG
Organism: Cyanobium sp. L1E-Cus; assembly: GCF_024345755.1. Classification (NCBI taxonomy): domain Bacteria; kingdom Bacillati; phylum Cyanobacteriota; class Cyanophyceae; order Synechococcales; family Prochlorococcaceae; genus Cyanobium; species Cyanobium sp. L1E-Cus. The sequence continues at coordinate 81,023 of NZ_JAGQBS010000009.1, forward strand.
CTACCGCGGGCCAGCGCACGAGGAAGTCGAGGGCCAGCAGCCGCATGGGATGGTCCTCTGCCACCGCAAAGGCCCGCTCCTCCACCTCTACGTCCTCGAAGGCAGCAAGCCGTTTGAGGTGGTCGCGCAAATGGCAAGCCGAGAGGGTTTTGGTAAAACAAGCCCAACGCAACTGCTGGGCCTCGTCGTTGCGGCCCAGGGCCTCAAACACGGCGATGCGGGTGTCGTGCCACTCGGGGGAATGCCAGGTAGCAGCAGCACTGGCGGCGCCATCCAGCACGGCCAGGGCCTGCTGGCTGCGGCCCGCCTGCAGCAAATGGCCTGCCACATCCGCGGCGGTAGGGGGCCAGGCCAATTGCTTGGCATCAAACTGGGCCACATAGCCATCCACATCACCCAGGCATTCAGCGATCTGCAGCAGGGCTGGGTGACCAGCGCAGGCACCCCGGTCGCGGCAGCCTTGCTCGAGAAGTCGCAGGCCCGGATCGCCAAGGGCATCGGCCACCGCCGGGATCAAGTCGTCAAATTGGCCGTAGCCGTTTTCAAACACCAGCTCCAGCAGCTGCTCAGCCAGCGCTTCGGCGGGCATGGCGGCCGCGCTGGCCAGCGGCCCGAGGTCAAGCACGGCCCGCTGGAACAGGCCAATCACGATGCCCGTGCTGTCGGAGCAGCGATCGAGCACACCATCTGCCAGCTCGAGAAAACGCAGCAGCAACTCCAGAGCCAGCGGCGGATCCACTGCCGCCACCGGTCCAGCGATGGCCTGGCGCTGGGCCTCCAGATCAACCACCAAGGCTTTGCGCTTGCGCGAATCGACATAGGTAGTGGCACGGGCCAGGGCTGCCAAGCGCTTGCGCACCTCCTGGGCCGCTCCCCCGGCACCCTCACCCGCAGCTAGCGCCAGCCGCAAACGGCGCTGCATCACCGCACTACCAGCGCTCACCTCAATCAGCAATTCGGCGAGGACGGCCGCGCCTAGGCCTTCGAGGTTTTTGGCATTGAGGGTGCGCTTGGCAGCCATTGCTCCTTAAAGGGCTGGTCGCTTGGGGCAGCACTTGGGTGCTCGAACCCGTCTAACACCACCAAGCCTGGAGCGGCGCCGGCGAGGCTCTCCAAACGCAAACGAAGTTGCGCCAGCAACTGCAGCGTTTGGGGCGCACGCTCGTATTGCCTTGGCACCAGGAGGGCATCGCCAACCTCTAAAGGCAGCTCTAGGGGCAGCACCCTGCAGGAATCGTCACTAAGAAGCAAGGAGAGGGGAGTGGCGAAACCAACAATGAGATCTTCAGAATTAACCTGCCGAGATTGCGAAGAATTCCGAATCGGTTTAGGGGCGGTGCCGCCATTCCACAAGCCGCAGGCTTCCAGAACAGCCTGAAATTTAGGAAAGGCGCCATCAGCCATGGGCATACAGGGATAGGCAGCCACATCAGCAAACGTCACCTGTTCACCAAGCTCCAGCAACGGGTGAGATTGATCGACCACCAGCCAAATCGGCATTCGGCTCAAGCCAATGCAGGCAATGGTGGAGTCAGTGGCAGCTGGCACATCGGGATAGGAAGCGATCCAGGCGTCGATCACACCTTCCCTCAGCAGCTGCAGCGGCTTTTCGTATTCATGAAAGTGAAAACATCCAGCAATCCAACCTGCTGGAGCCGGCTCACAGAGCAAGGGGCCCGACCAATGCTGCGCCTCCAGACGCAAAGGACCTCCATTGGTCCACCGCACCGCCTGATGAACACGGCGCTCAAGATTTAACAGTGTCGTATCACCATCGAGGTGCCACTCGGAGCCTCGCCTGGCCAGGGAAAGGCCGAAAACATCGGCGCACCTGCGACTCAAGCGACTCACGCTGGACTGACCGATCCGAAGCCTGGCCTCAACCTGATGGCCAGTGCGCAACCAAATCAGACCATCTAGTGCAGCTAGCCAATCAAGCTCAACCACCACCCCCCAGCAAACCGGAATAATTTTAACGCAAAAAAGCAAAAACACCAGGTGGAGGATAGCAAATTACGCAGAGTTCTTCAGTTTTTGCACAATTAATCATTTGCGGTCTCACTGTGCAGCCGGCAACAACGCAGCACGTCAGCAATTGCACCAGCCACGAAAACAGAAAAACTAGTAATTGTTGAGCAGCTGAATACCGCCGTGTCGCTCAACTATGCCAGCGAGACGGGAAAGCAACAAAGCCTGCAAGGAAAGCAAACGAGGATGATCAATAAAATCCCGGCGACATACAAGCACCTCCCCAGAGGCAAATGGCAACTCCAGGGGCAGCTTGACTAAATCACCCCCAGAAACTTCCATACTGAGCGAAGTGGCATAGCCGATAGTGAGCTCCGCCTCCGTTTTGCCCTCCCAATTTTCGCGCTTATAGCGAAACATTCGCACATGATCGTTCCAGAAGCCGAGCTTCTTTAAGCAAGCCTCAACCCTGGGATAGGAGCCTGGCGGCAGACCAAGGGTTGGATATTGGGCAATATCATCAAAAGACAGCTGGGCTTGATTAATCAAAGGATGACCCGGCCTAACAACAAAAAACACCGGCATCTTCGACAGGGTAATCGAGGTCAGCTCGGGGTCATCGGCAGGGGGGTAATCAGGCAAGCCGGTGAGGCAGACATCAACAATCCTCTCCCTAACTAGCTGAAAATTACGCGGCACTCCAACAATATTGGCAAGGCCAAGAATCCAATTGTCTGGCACAGGAGTGCACAACAAGGGGCCTGACCAATAAGTCGCCTCCAGGCGCAGGGGCCTAAGCCCCTGCCACCTCGCCACTTGATGAACGCAGCGCTCCAGCGCCAAGATCGTCGCATCGCCAACGGTGTTCCACTCGCCCTGGATGCGCTGGAGGTCAAGACCAAAAAGATCCAGACATTTTCGCGATTGCCTGCTGACGGTGGTCTGACTTAGGCCGAAGCGCTTAGAGACCTCTTCACACGTACGCAGCCACTGCAGGGCATCGAGCGCCGTAAGCGCATCAAGATCAACCAATTCCGCGAAAACTGACAATTGAATTTAAGCCAGATCTGAGCCATGAAAGGCTTTACCGACTCTGATGCCCAGTAGCAAAATGCCTACTAGCGAAATTCCCAGTGGCGAACAGGCGCTGGCCCTTGAGCGGCTCAGCCGTCGCCAGGGCTCCGCGATTACGGCAGAGCAGCTGTTTGGCCGCTGGCGGCTCCAGCTGCTCTGGAGCAAGGGCAGGGCCCAACCCAACCCCGCCACGGCAGCCCTGCTGCGGGGCCTGCAGGCAAGTCTGAGCATCGCCACAGGAGACGTCACTCCAGACGCCCCTTCGCTGGAAAGGGGTGATGTCAAGGTGGTGAACAGCGTTCAGCTCGGGGCGTTGCAGCTGCGCTTCAGCGGCAGCGGCAATCTGCGGGGCCGCAGACCGTTATTGGAGTTTTGGTTTGACCAACTGGAATTGCGGCTCGGCCGCCAAAGCCTCTGGCGCCAAGCGATCAGCCGGCAGCCGGAGCCACGCCGGCGCCCATTTTTCGCCCTGATCGCTCGCTCCGGCGCCGCCGATAACGGCTGGCTGCTCGCCAGGGGGCGGGGCGGCGGATTAGCCCTGTGGGTTCTCGATCCCCAGCTGGAAAAAGCAAGCGACGCCTAGAGAGCGGCGCTCAACTCCCGCTGCAGCAAGGCGAATAAATAATCGGGCTCGCGGTATTGAGTCGGCAGGCAATTGTGCAGGATCTCCAGCCGCTGCCAGCAAACGGTGCGGCGCACCTTGGCGATCGTCTTGCCCTCGCGAATCAACAGGCGCATGGCCTTGCAATAAAGCGGATAGTTCGCTTCCAACTCACCAATGGTGAGACCTGGCGCGGGTAGAGAGATTGTCATGGCACTCCGGCTGGGCGGCCGCAAAGAACCCGATGGGGCCTGGGTTGAGTGTGCGCTTCTGGGCAGGTTTACCGAGCCCCCCATACGGGGACAATCTGTAAGGCGTCAGACCTGCACCATGCCGCAACGCATGCCCTTGAGCACGGCCTGCAACCTGTTATTGACGTCGAGGGTCTTAAGCAGTCGCTTGGTGTAGGTCTTGGCGGTTTCCTCGCTCACCACCAGTCTCTCGGCAATCTCCCGATCGGTGAGGCCGCTGGCCAGCAGATCCAGCACTTCGTATTCGCGCTTCGTGAGCCGCGGGCAGCTCAGGTAGGGCAGGGTGCCGGAACGCAGCGAAGGGCTGCGGTAGGAGTGCCGCCCCATCACCGCCAGCACAGCTGCCTGCAGGGGCCGCTGATCGCCGATGAAATCGGCTTCCGCCACTACGGCCTCCAGCCAGGAAGCCTCAACGTATTGGGCCGGAATCACATCCCCCAGGGCCAGCACTACCACCCGCAAGCCCTGATGGGCACTGCGCGCCTTGCGGGCTAGCTCGAAGCCATTGCCATCCTCCAGGTAGTCGGTGCAGATCAACAGCTCGTAGGGCTCCCGCGCCAGATAGGCCAGGCAGGTGGCCTCATCGGTGACGGCACAGCCGATGCGGGTGCGATCTTGAAAGCTCTCGCACACTGATCGCAACAGAAAGCGACCCTTCATGGCGATCGCCACCTTGCCGCTGACCGCCACCTTGCCGCTGATCGCAATCGACAACAGCACCTGGTCGAGGGTGGTGCCCTCCAGGCTGCTCAGAAAAGGGGTGAGATCCATCGACCCACAACTCTTGGCAGGGGCGTTAGATAACCCTAAGACAGCTGGCGGGTTCAGCAAATGCGGGGCAGCAGCTCGCCGCTGAGGGGCAGCAGCAGGCGCTCGGTGCCAAAAGAGGTGGTGAGCAGCACCCGCGCTCCCTTGCTGGCCGGCCGCACGCTGCCAATCCAGGCTCCGCCACTGGCCGCCAGCAGGGTCTGGGCCTGATCGCGGGCCTGGGGCGGCACCACCACCACAAAGCGACCCTCATTGGCCAGGTGCAAGGGCTCAAAGCCAAGCAGCTCACAGGTGCGCGCCACGGGCTCCAGCACCGGCAGGCGGGCCTCCTCAATCGCCAGCTCCACCGCGGCCCGCCTCCGCTAGCTCATGCAGGGCACTGGCCAGGCCGCCGCGGGTGAGGTCGCGCAGGCAGTGAATCCGAACCCCGGCCTCCAGCAGGGCCCGCACTTGGGGCCAGAGCGGCGCGCAGTCGCTGAGCACGGGCGGCACCAGGGCCAAGCCATGGCGGGCGGCCAGGATTGCCACGCCATGGCGGCCCAGGTCGCCGCTCACCAGCAGCTGATCGCCCGGGCAAATCGCCGTGGGGTGGATCGGCGTCGGCGCCTGCACCGCCCCGATGCCACTGGTGGTGATGAATATGCCGTCGGCCTTGCCCCGTTCCACCACCTTGGTGTCGCCGGTAACGATCGTGAGCTCGCAGGCCCGGGCAGCCGCCGCCATCGAGGCCACCAGGCGCCGCAGCAGCGCCAGCGGCAAGCCCTCCTCCAGCAGCAGCGCCACACTCAAATGCAGGGGCCGGGCGCCCGCCATCGCTAAATCATTGGCGGTGCCGATCACCGCCAGGCTGCCGATATCACCACCGGGAAATTCCAGTGGCTGCACCACTTAGCCGTCGGTGCTGAAGGCAAGCGGGCCCGCGGGCAACTCCAGCCGGGCCGCATCGTGCAGCACCTGGGCCGGATCGGTGTGGAGGGCCCGCAGCTCCTGGTTGATCAGCTGCTGCATCAGGGTGCCGCCGCCGCCATGGGCCAGCTGGATGCAGTCGCTCATGGGGCCGGGCGCCGGTAGCGGTGATAGGCGGCACAGGCCCCTTCGCTCGACACCATCGGTGCCCCCAGCGGCCGCTCCGGGGTGCAGGCCGCCCCGCCGTCAGCCGCACCCCAGTCCCCTGCCCCCTGCCACTGCAACTGGGGCCCACAGGTGGGGCAGCCGATCGTTTCGGCGTGGAAGCGGCGATCTGTGGGGTCGTCAAACTCCCGCTGGCACTGAGCACACAGCGGAAAGCCCGCCAGGCTGGTGTGGGCGCGGGCGTAGGGCTCGGCGCTGGCGATCGAATAGCGCGGCCCGCACTGGCTGCAGCTGATGAACGGGTAGCGGTAGCGGCGGTTGGCGGGGTCCTGGAGCTCCGCCAGACAGGTGGGACAGGGGGCCAGATCGGCGACGAGAGACGGGGCAAGCAGGCCAGGCGGCGCCGGAACGAGGGGCGGGAGCCACTTGGGCGCCAGTGGCTCAAGAGCGCCGGGGGGCTGCAACGCCTGGGGCAACCGCCGCACCAGCAGCTCCAGCAACCGGCGCTCCCCCTGCAACTCGAGCCTTACGGCGCCAGCGACGTTCTCCACCACGCCCACCAGCTCCAGCTCACTGGAGAGGCGATGCACCAACGGCCGGAAGCCCACGCCCTGCACCACGCCGCGGCACCAGAGGCGCAGCCGCGCCGCGCTCATCGCGCCAGGGCGTTGATCAGGGCGTCGAGGCCGGCGCCGCTGCGGGCCGAGGTTTCCAGCACGCGGGCGTGGGGGGCCACCCGGGCGATGGCGGCGTGGGCGGCGGCGCGATCGAAGCCCACCGCTTCGGCCAGGTCGCTCTTGGTGATCAGCACCAGATCGGCGCCGTGGAAGATCGGCGCGTATTTGAGCGGCTTGTCTTCTCCCTCGGTGGTGGAGAGCAGCACCACCCGCAGGCTCTCGCCGAGGTCGTAGGCGCCGGGGCACACCAGGTTGCCCACGTTCTCGATCACCAGCAGTTCAAGCTGCTCAAGGCTGATGCCTTGGTGCTGGAGGCGATGCAGACCCTCAGCCACCATTGGCGCCTCCAGGTGGCAGGCCTGGCCGGTGGTGATCTGCACCGCCGTAAGCCCGGCAGCCTGGAGGCGGCGGGCGTCGTTGTCGGTGGCCAGATCGCCCACGATCACTGCCAAGCCGGTGGGATCGAGGCGCTGGGCCAGGGCTTCGAGCAGAGCGGTTTTGCCCGAGCCGGGGGAGGAGAGCAGATTCACCACCGTGACGCCTGCGGCTTCGAAGCGCTGGCGCAGGCCGGCCGCCTGGGCATCGTTGCGCTGCAGCAGGGCCGTGCGCAGGGGTAGCTGGCGGGTTGGTTCTGGGAGCGGCTCAGGCGCCGGCTGTCCGCAGGAGCAGTCGCGGCACATGTCGGCAATCGGCAGAGGCCAGTTCCAGGCTAGGCACCACGCGGAACCCTTCCGGAATGAGGGTCATGGTGCTCCGCCCCTGCAAGGTTCAGAGCACCACTAGTGCAGACGGTGATCAGGTCATCTGAATGCGAATCAGGCTGTCCCACAGTCGCGTTGGCAGGATCCGGCTGGCGATCACTGAGGCCGACTGGTGACCGCAGAGGTAACGAGCTGATGGGCTGGGGTCGGTGAGGGCACGCTCGATTGTTAGCGCCACCTCTAGCGGCTGGGAGGCACCCCGGTAGACGGCATCCCAGCTCTTGCGAACGGCACGCATCATGTTGCCGTAGGTGCGGCAAGACAAAGCTCCCTCGATCGAGGGGGCAGCCACATTGGCAAAGTCGGTAGCGATCACGCCCGGCTCAACCACCACCACGTTGACACCAAAGGCCTTGAGCTCGAGTCGCAAGGCATCACTCAGGGCCTCCAGCGCAAACTTGCTGGCCCCATACCACCCCGATCCGGGTGAGACCCAGCGACCGGCAATCGAGGAGATATTGACGATGCGACCACGACCTCGCTCGCGCATGGCAGGTAACAACTGCTGGGTGAGCCCCATCAGCCCAAAAACGTTGACTTCGAAAATCGCCCGGGCTCGATCCAGGGGCAATGTCTCCAGCGGACCCACTTCACCGAAGCCGGCATTGTTGACCAGTGCATCGAGCGCACCCACCTTGGCGGTGAGCTGCTCAGCGAGCTCGCGGCGTGAGTGGTCATCGCTCAGATCCAACGCCATCACCTCGGCACCCAAGGCTGCCAAGGGCTCCATTGCTTCCAGCCGCCGAGCAGCTGCAAACACACGCCAGCCGCGCTCCAGCAATAGGCGAGCTGTCGCCGCGCCAATTCCGCTGGAGGCGCCGGTTACAAGAACGGTTGGGGCTGACATTAGAAGCTCTGAATTGAAATCACAAAACGAAGATCCCGATGGAAAAAACCTTTCCTAAACTAATCGCACTTCAAATTGGGATTCTTACTAGACCCTGTCGTCCCGCTTAAAGCATGTTGTCGACACGCTTAAAGCTGTTGCCATTCTACTCGACGACGCAGCAGCTCGTTATTTGATGCCCAGCTTGATGCATCCGCAGGTTCCCAAGGGCGCACCTATGTCGGACCATGCCAACGCCGCCTTCAGCTGAGCTCCAGCGAGGACAGCTCCAGCTCGCGGCCTTGCAGAAGCCGGCGGCTGAAGCTACCGCAGCGGAAACAAAGGCAATCGCCCTGTTCGCTATCGAAGCCCTGCTGACAGGACTCACAAAAAAAGCTGGCGATCACAACCTCAATGCGCAGCTCGGCGCCAGAGGCGATCGTGCCGGCCATCACCACCGTGTGCGCGAAGCGCAACGCCTCCGGTTCCACCCCGGCCAGGCTGCCGATGCGCAGGCTGATCGCGCACAGCCTCCATCAGACTGAGTTCATGCATGGCGCAGCAGGGTCAGGGCCTGCGTGGGGGCGGGGGCGCGGGCGCACGGGGGCACGGGGGCACGGGGGCGCAGCTTGACTACCAAAACTCCAGCGTGAAAGTCTGCCTCAATTCATCAACCATACGTGTCCGCGCTTATATCTTGAGGCCCAGCTCCCTGGCAATACTGGGGCGGCGATCCACCAACTCCTTAGCCGCTTCAGGGATGATCAAGATCATCTCAAGGTCTTGAGTGGCATGGATAGCCACAGGATTGGGCCGATGACCTGAACCATCGAGAGCCGAGGCATCAGCATTAGCCGCGATAATGGAATAAAGAACCATTAGCCTTGTAGCAGGCAAAATCTACAATTTTTACAAGCCCCTTTGCTTTTGCATTAATAGCCGCATTGGCGATATCTACGATGCTTAATATCACAACAGGGCCCAGTCACCAGACCCATGCCAAAGCCAACCTCCTTCTCAATCGAGCAAATAATTACACCGCTTTCGGGGGCCTACCAGGAATAAGTGATTGCAGCCCAATAGATCATAATGTTTTTGACAGGCGAGGAGGGAGCTGATCTTTGCAATAGCTATTAATGGAATTCAACCAGACCCCTGGAATTAACTAGGCAGCAAGCTCACAACTCCAGTGCCAATATCACAATAGGAACTATGTATAGCCAGCTTCCCTTCTGCTTCTGCGAATTTCAGCACATCGCTGCGTCTGGTGAGCTCGGTGGCTGAATGGCGAGCGTTGGCCTGAACAGCTTTGCTCAGATCATCACCACTTTGAAGACTTGCCTTGATCGGTGCCACTAGCTGCTCGAGCAAGGGCGTCAGCGGTGCCGTGTCCATGGCCGCCTTAACCGCGCCACAGCCACTGTGACCCATAACCAGTATCAATGGAGTACCGAGAACGGACACTGCATATTCCAAGGAAGCAATGGCCTCATCAAAAGCTGTGTTTCCTGCAGATCGCACTTCGAAGAGCTCACCGGAACCACAGGCAAACAACCAGCTGGGATCTACCCGGGAATCCGCACAAGACAATGTGGCCGCAAACGGCTTCTGCCCCTGGGCAAGCGCCGCAGGATCAATCTGACATTCGTTTTGCCAGATCCTGTTGAGCACCTGCATGCGCTCGACCGGTGTGGCGATGTCACTGGCCGCTGCCCAAGCCTTGGCGAAGCGCCCATTGCCGCTCATCAGGCGATCCAAAGCATCCTTTGGGGTGCACACCTGAAGGCTGGCCAGCAACTGGTCATCGATCGGATCGGAGGCCCAGGCACGCTGGGCCCCGATCATGGACCAGGCTGCCGTTGCCACACTGAACGCCGTGCCCACCAGGAGATCGCGCCGGTTCATCCCCATAAGACCTGGCCAGCTGCTGGCACGTTAATCAACACCCCTCAGACAACACTAAAAGCGCAAATAAAGCAGGAAAAAATTTAGGAAGCTGAGCCCACCAGGCCATCTTTCCGTATTGAAGAAAACAAATTAAGGAGCCACTTCCACTCCAAAGAGCGCAGGTATGAGGCTCAGCTCATGCATGGCGCCTCAGCCAGCCCTGCATGAGCGCCTGGGCACGAGGCAGGGCTGCCTGGATCTCAACCGACAGAGTGTTGCCGTGCTCAAAAGCATGGGCCTGGAGGATGAGCAGGCAGGCTGCAGGAGGTGCTGCTCCATGGCAAACCAAAAAGGGGGGAGGCGAGCTCCTAATTGTTGGCGGCGATGACCTGATCCGCAGCAAGGCGTTGCTTAGCCAGGACCTAGTTAATCCTGCGAGCAGCTTCCGCAGCCCCTCCAGCAGCGACCATTTGCGCCGCCAGCGCCTGGGCTGCGGCCCGATAGGACGGGTCGGTGAGCACCTCCTGCACCGCAGCACGAATAGCGGTGGGCTGGGGGTGAGCCGTGCCGAGATCCAAGGAATCTCCGGTGCGTCGGAGACGAGCACATACCTCCGGCTTGTCCTCGCCGGCACCGGCCGTCACTAAGGGGCACCCCGAAGCTCAAGGCGGCCTGCACGCCCCGATAGCCGCCGTTGGCGATCATCAGGGCCACCTTGATTAGCAGGAACCCGTAAGGGATATAACCAGCCGCTCGCACGTTCGCAGGCAACGCGCCAAGCGCCTCAATGGATCCATCTGGCCGGCCGGTGGAGACCACCAGCTCAATACGCAGCGGCGTCTGGCCCGCCGCGTGGGTGGAGCAGGAGAGGCAGGGGTCAAAGCAGCGGATTCGGCCTGCAGCCGGTTGAGTAGGGACTCAGGAATTTCGGCGCCCTCGGCCAGCGGTGCCTCGCTCCACCCCGTGCTGGGCCACCAAGCTTTGCCGCAGGCCCGCCTCCAGTCGCTCCGCCCCCCGCACAAAGCAGGCGGTGCCACGACACACCACACAGCGGTGCAATGGCGGAGGAACAAGCCGAAACAGGTGATAAAAACTGGCCACCCCCATCACATCGCTAAGGGGTCGCTGCATGGCAACCGCCAGCTGCTGCAGCTCAGCTCGCGGCAGGTAGCCATGCCGCTGCTGCACAGCATGCAGGCGTTCGATCAGCGATGCATCCAGGGCATGGCAGCCGGGGCGATCAGGTGTCGTTGCCACCAAGGTCGTCCTCAAAGCCCTGATCGGGATCAAACTCGCTCCAGCCGGGGCTGGCGTCGTTAAAGAGTCCATAGCGGGCCGCCTCGTCATCCATCTGGGTATTGCCGGTGGGACGGGTGTCGCAGCTGATGCCGCCATCGGCGGTGGGCTGGCAGTTGTCAAACTCCACCCCAGCCCGGCCTGGCTGCCCCACGAGCAAACCAGTGCTGATGACCCCCACTGCAAGGGCTGATCGAAATATCAGAGCCATGGGAAATATCCGTGCCATGGGGATCGTCAACCAGAACGGCTTACTGGGATGATGGCTCCGGTTTGGCCTCTGAGCGATGTACACGGACTGGACTGCCGTGATTTTGCTGCTGTTAACTGCGGCGCCCCTAGCCGTGGTGGTGGCTACCGCAGCCTTCTTCATTTGGCGGAAGAAGAAGCAGAAAGGCTGACCTGAAGCCCAGCCCGTCCTTTGAGAATGGCGGCGACGGTGGTAGCACCAATTGCCTGCAGCACCTTGCCCTGCCCTAAGCAATCAAGGCAGGTGCGGTAGCGCTGATCGTCCAGCCGCAGCATGCCGCTGCCTCCGCATTGCTGACAGCGGCAGGAATTTTCGTGGCTTGCCCGCTGCAGGGGCCCATCGGAGTAGGTCATCGAAATGTCCCCATTCGAGGACTTAGAGCTATCCACCAGTGTGATCTGCTTTTCCCCACTTGATCCCGAAACCTTCCTTAAGCCTGGGCGCCCCGGAGCACTTGGTCCAGCCGCTCTGAGCTGAGTTGCTGCAGTAATTCAGCGGCTGAAAGGCGGCTGCCAGCTGGCACCAAAGCCGCACTGGCAGCTAGCTGGCCCACCACTGCCGCTGCGTCCATGCCGAGCTGGTGGTAGCCCGCTAGCCCCTCGGCGCCCTCTCGCTTGCTGAGCCTCCGCCCGCTGCCATCGCACCAGAGCGGCACATGGCCGTAGCGGGGCGGGGGCGCGCCCAGGGCCGCCATCACTGCCACCTGGGCCCCCGTGGCTCCCCAGAGATCGTCACCGCGCACCACATCGCTAATTCCCAAAACCAGCTCATCCACCGCTGTGGCCAGGTGGTACGCGAGGTAACCATCAGCCCGGCGCAACACCACATCACCAACAGCCGCTGGCCCATCGAGCTCCCCGGGAGCGCCATAGCTCTCCAGCCAATGCAGGCTCCCGGGCTCCAGCCGCAGGCGCCAGCTGGGCAGTCGCCCCTGCACCGGCCCCCAGCCGCCACTGGCTGCCCGGCAGGTGCCCGGATACACAGCAGCAGCACCGTGGGGCGCAGAGATATCGGCGAGCAGGCGGCGACTGCAGCGGCAGGGATAGAGCAAGCCATGGCGCCGCAGGGCTGACAGGGCCGTGGCGTAGAGCCCGCGCCGCTCGCTCTGACGCAGCACCGGGCCGTCCCAATTGAGGCCCAGCCAGTCCAGATCGGTCAGGATCGAAGTCTCAGCACCGGCCCGATTGCGGGGCGTGTCGAGGTCGTCGAGGCGCAGCAACCAGGCGCCCCCCCGCAGCCGGGCGTGCAACCAACTCAGCAGGGCCGTGCGCAGGTTGCCGCGGTGCAGAGCGCCGGTGGGGGATGGGGCGAAACGGCCGCGATATCCCAGCTGGCGCTTGGCCAGACCGGCCTCAACCAGGGCCTGCAGGTGGGATGGCAGCGGCGCAGCAGCCAGCAGGGGGGAGGCATCTCTCAAGGGGCCACTCTGCCGTGGGCACAAAAAAAGCGGCCCCTAGGGGCCGCCGTGGCAGGAATTACCTGAAACCAGATCAGCCCTGGACGCGGTCTTTGAACATCTTGCCGGCGGTGAAGGCAGGCACCCGCTTGGCGGGGATCTTGATCTTCTCGCCGGTCTTGGGGTTCAGACCCTGGCGGGCAGAGCGCTCACGGGGCTCGAAGGAGCCGAAGCCCAGGATTGACACCTTCTTGCCTTCTACGACCGAGTCGATGATGGTTTCGATGGCGGCGTCGACGACTTGGGAGACGTCGGTCTTGGTGAGCTCGGTGCGGGCGGCAACGAGGTTGACGAGATCAGCTTTGTTCATGGGAATAGGAAGCCTCGGGGGTGGCGGTCGTGTTGCGACGAAAGGTGGCGAGTCGGAAAACCCCGATCGGCCCTGAGATGAGCGCGCCAATGGTATGGGGCTCTGGCCGCTGCTGCAACACAGAAGTGCTCCGGCGCAACGGTTTTCGTGACAATTTCCCCACATGGGGGGTCCAGGGAGGCTCCAAATGGCTCAAAAGACGAGCCCAGCCAGCAGCTCCGCACCCCCATTGACGAGTTTGTCGCCGCGCAGGGCACCAAGCCCACCACCACTGGCGATCCAGTCGGGAGAGCCGGCCGGCAACCAGCTGCGCAGCCGCTCCAAACTGGCCAGCTGGCGGGGCCAATGGAAGGTGCGCGCCGTGCGCAAGGGCGCCAGAGCAGCTGGTCCGGTCGGCAACAGCAAGCGCCCACAAAACAGGCCATCGACTGCTCCAGCACGCACCAGCAGCACGCAGGAGCCCGGCGTGGGCCCTGGGGTCCAGAGCAATTGGACCCCGGGCGCCAGGGTCAGCTGCTCGCCAAAGCTGGTGCACCCCTGCACACCCGGCAGCAGGTAGGCCTCCTGCTCCTGCACCAGCACAGACCAGCCCAGGGCCTCCTGCCAGCGCCGGCAGCGGCCGTGGCCCTCGCGGCTAGTGAGCACAAGCCTGCCAGGCCCCACCAGCTCAGTGCGCTGGCGCAACATGGCCAAATTTGCCTCAGTGAATCCCGGACAATCCACCAGCAGATCTCCGCCACCTCCATAAGCAGCGGCCTCCAGCAGCCAGCTGCTTCCCCCCTGGCTATCGCGGCTGGGGGCGAACAGCCACAGATCAGGGCGCACCTGCTGGGGCGGCCGGCCGGATTCGGGGGGTTGGGTCAACTGGGTCAACTTGTTTATGCAGCGGGAGCGGGCAAAAACAGGGCAAGGAGTGGAGCGCGATCCGTCCGGAGACGGGCACCTCAGGCGACTGCCTGCTGCCCCGGCCAAGATTCGCGCTTAGCGTCACCGCAGCAAGCTCGGCCCCTTGACGGTCCAATTCAACAGTCCTGAGCTAGCTCCACCCCCGAATCACCACCAAGGGATTCACATCGGCCATCCCTGGCCGCTGGGGGCAAGCCTCACCAGCCGGGGTGTCAACTTTTCGGTGGTGGCCCCTCTGGCCACCCGGATCGAGCTGCTGCTGTTCGCCGACGGTGAGGCGAGCGAGCCAGCGCGGGTGGTGGAACTGGACCAGCGGCACCGCTCTGCTGATCACTGGCATGTGGAGGTGGAGGGTCTGGGCCTGGGCAGCTGTTACGGCTACCGGGCATTTGGGCCGCTGCAGCCGGGCGGCCATGGCTTTAATCCTTCCAAGGTGCTGCTCGACCCTTGCGCCCGAGCGATCGCCGGCTGGCAGAGCTATGAGCGTGGCGGCGCCGTTGGGGCGGCACCCAACACTGGCCACTGCCTCAAGGGAGTGGTAACTGAGCGCGACCGCTTTGATTTCAGCCACGCCCCCCGGCCGCGCCACAGCTGGCAGAAGAGCGTCATCTATGAACTGCACGTGGGTGGCTTCACCCAGGGACCGGGTTGTCCTGTGCCAGCGCAGCTGCACGGCAGCTTGCTTGGGCTGATTCCCACCATTCCCTACCTGAAGGATCTGGGCATCACCACCATCGAGCTGCTGCCGGTGATGGCCTTCGATCCCAACGACGCCCCGGCCGGACGCCACAACTATTGGGGCTACAGCCCCTTGAGCTGGATGGCGCCCCATCCCGACTATCTGGTGGGCGATGACCCGCTCAGCGGCCGCGACCAGGTGCGTCAACTGGTGACCGCCTGCCACCGGGCCGGCATCGAAGTACTGCTGGATGTGGTCTACAACCACACCACTGAGGGCAATCAGGATGGGCCCACCCTCAGCTGGCGCGGCTTCAGCGACCGCCTCTACTACCAGCAGAGCGCCAAAGGCGATTACCAAGATGTGAGCGGCTGCGGCAACACCATTGCGGCCAATCGGCCGCTGGTGCGGCGGCTGATCCTGGAATCGCTGCGCTGCTGGGCCACGGAGCTGGGAATTGATGGCTTCCGCTTCGACCTGGGCATCGCCCTCAGCCGCGGCGACAACCTGGCCCCCCTAGACGCGCCGCCCCTATTTGAGGAGATGGAAGCCGATCCAGATCTCGGCGACCTGAAACTGATCAGCGAACCCTGGGATTGCGGTGGCCTCTATCGCCTCGCCGACTTCCCAGCCCGCCGGGTGGCCACCTGGAATGGCCGCTTCCGCGACGACCTGCGTCGCTTTTGGAAGGGTGATGAAAAAACCTGCTGGACCATGGCCCAGCGCCTGAGCGGCAGCCCAGACCTTTTCGCCAACACACCGGTGCATCCGGGTCAATGCATCACCTTCTTGACCGCCCACGACGGCTTCACCATGGCCGATCTGGTGAGCTTCAACGGCAAGCACAACCTGGCCAACGGTGAGGACAACCGAGACGGCGATAATCACAACAACACCTGGAACCACGGTGTAGAGGGTCCCAGCTCCGATCCAGCCATCACGGCCCTGCGCGAGCGCCAGCTGCGCAATCTGCTCACAAGCCTGCTGCTCGCACCGGGAGTGCCGATGCTGTTGATGGGTGATGAGGTGCGCCGCAGCCAGGGCGGCAACAACAACACCTGGTGCCAGGACAACCCCCTCGGCTGGATGCACTGGCAACCCGATACGGGCGACCTGGCCCTGCGCCTGTTTCTGCAACGCCTGCTGCAATTACGGGCCCATCTGGCCGGGCTGTTCAACCCCGAGCTGCCCTTTGATGACAAACCCCAGCGGCGCAGCGGCGATCGGGGCCACCTCTGGCGCCAGTGGCACGGTGTCGAATTAGCCAGCCCGGACTGGGCGAGCTGGTCCCACACCCTGGCCTGGAGCCTCAATGACAGTCACCAGGGGCCCTTGGTTTGGTGCGGCATGAACGCTTACAGCAAAGCGATGCACTTTGAGCTGCCCAGCTGCCGCCAGGGCTGGCTGCGGGTGATTGACACGGCCCTACCCCCCGGCGAAGACCTACCTTCCGAGCCTGAGGCCTGGCTGCCCGCGGGGGCACCCCTGCAAAGCCGCAGCCTGATGCTGCTGGTGGCGGCCCCGCTGCTGGAAGGCCGAAAGCTTTAAAGAGCGGGCGGCGGGAATCGAACCCGCATCATCAGCTTGGAAGGCTGAGGTTTTACCACTAAACTACGCCCGCGGCAGTACATGCGTACGAGTCACATGCCTGTTGCTGTTACCGAAGTAACCCAGCTCAAACATTATGGCCTGCCCACCCCAAGCCCAAAGCGGCCCCGATGATTACAGCTGAAGAACCAAGCTTGGGGAAAGCAGCCCGGCGTCGCCTGCTGTGGAGCTATGGGCTCGGCGACATCGGCACCGGCATGGCTGCCACCCAGCTGGGCTTCTACCTATTTGTTTTTTACACCGGTGTGGCCGGGCTGCCGGCCTGGATGGCGGGCCTGGTGCTGATGGTGCTGAAGGTGTGGGATGGCATCAACGACCCCCTAGTGGGCTGGCTCAGCGACCACACCAAGCACCCCTGGGGCCCGCGTCTGCCCTGGATGGCTGGCAGCGCCATTCCCCTAGGCCTGGCGCTGGTAGCGATGTGGTGGGTGCCTCCGGGGGGGGACTGGCAGAAGTTCGCAATTTTGGTGGTGATCCAGCTGGTGGCTATGGCGCTGTACACCTGCGTCAACCTGCCCTACTCGGCCCTAGCCGCCGAGCTCACCAGCTCCACCCAGCTGCGCACCCAGCTGAATGCCAGCCGCTTCACCGGATCGATCCTGGCTGGATTGGCCGGCTTGGTGCTGGGGGCCCTGCTGGTGGGCCAGGGCGCGGAGGGCTACCTACGAATGGGCTGGGTGTCCGGACTAACCCTCACGGTGTTCACCCTGCTGTGCTGCTGGGGACTAGCCCCCTTCGCCCGCAACTGCCAGCGCCCTACGGGCCACCCGGAACCGATCCGGCGCCAACTACAGCGCATCTCAGCCAACCCTCGCTTTCTCAAAGTGCTGGGGCTTTACCTGCTGCTCTGGTGTGCCCTGCAGCTGATGCAGCCGGTGTCGCTGATTTTCCTGGCCGTGGTGATGCAACTGCCGGAGAGCTGGAGCACCTGGATCCTGATTCCCTTCCAGCTCAGTGCCCTGGCGGGGCTGCAGCTATGGAGCCGGGTGGCAGGGCGCCACGGCCGTGTCTGCGCCCTGCGCTGGGGCACCGGGCTGTGGATTGCCGGCTGCCTGGGGGCAAGCCTGCTGGTGCCCCTCGATGGCAGCACTGCTCCCCTGGGCAGCTTCAGCAATGGCATCTCCCTGGGCCTACTGGTGCTCACGATCATGGTTACGGGTCTGGGAGCCTCCACCGCCTACCTGATCCCCTGGGCCCTGTTGCCCGACGCGATCGATGCCGACCCCGACAAACCAGCCGGGCTATACACGGCCTGGATGGTGGTGACTCAGAAACTGGGCATCGGTGTGGCCGTGTTTGCCCTTGGTAATGGGCTGAGCCTCAGCGGCTACCAGGCCTCCCTGGAACTGGCCCAGCCAACTACTGCCCTCACCACCATCCGCCTATGCATGGGCCTGATTCCGGCCGTGCTGATCGCTGCTGGCCTGCTGGTGATGCGACGCTGGCCGGAGAAAGGCCTGCACCGCCAGCCATGAAGCGCCCCGCCTGGCTGACAACACCGCGCTGGCTGCGACGCCTAGGAGCCAGCCTGCTGGTTGGCGGCCAGGCGGTGAGCGCCATCGCCAAGGGGCGCATCGGCTTCAACGATCTGATGCAAGAGCTGATGGAAGCCGGCCCCGGCAGCTTCCTGATCGTGCTGATCACGGCCTTGGCTGCGGGCACCGTGTTCAACATCCAGGTGGCAGCGGAACTCTCCAAACAGGGCGCCAGCGCCACGGTGGGCGGTCTATTGGCCCTGGGGCTGTCACGGGAGATCGCGCCCCTGCTCACCGCCACCCTGCTCACCGGCAAGGTGGCCACGGCCTATGCAGCCCAGATCGGCACCATGAAGGTGACTGAGCAGATCGACGCGATCACGATGCTGCGCACCGATCCCGTGGAGTACTTGGTGGTGCCCCGGGTAATAGCCATGGTGATCATGGCGCCGGTGCAATGCCTACTTTTCTTCTGGGTTGGGATCTGGTCGGGCCAGGTGAGCAGCACGCTGCTTTACAACATCCCGCCGGCGGTGTTCTGGAACTCGGTGCGCACCTGGATGGAGCCCGACGACCTGCCCTCGATGCTGCTCAAAGCTCTGGTATTCGGGCTGCAGATCGCCGTGATCGCCTGCGGCTGGGGACTCACCACCCGGGGTGGTCCCAAGGAGGTGGGCACCAGCACCACCGGCGCCGTGGTCATGATTCTGGTCACAGTCGCCCTGATGGACGCCCTGCTCACCTCGCTGCTGTTCACCTGATGACCTCCCCTGCTCCCGGCACTAGCGGCGTGGTGCTCGACCCCGCCTACGGCGTATCCCTTGGCGTGATTGGCCTGGGACTGGCAGCCCTGGCCCTAACGCCGCTGTGGGCTGGGGCCATCTGGCTCAGCCTGGTCGTAGCGGTGTTCGGTTTGTTTCTGCTGCTGCAAACCCGCCTGCTGCGGCTGGAATTTGGCGGCGATGCCCTGCTGGTGTGGCGTCAGCAGACCCTGCTGCGCCGCTTCCCATACCAGGAGTGGCTGAGCTGGACAATCTTTTGGCCAGGGCTGCCGGTGCTGTTTTATTTCCGTGAACAGGGCAGCATCCACTTCCTGCCAGTGCTCTTTGATGCAACCAGCCTGCGCCAGCAGCTGGAGCACCACCTGAGCCAGCTCCCCCCCGCAGCACCTCCCGATTCCCCAAGCGATGTCTGACGACCCCAGCCAGGCTTCCCCCACCCCTGACAGCCCGGAGATCCCTTCACCAGCCCCCTGGCAGGAGCTGGCCCTTACGGAGCTGCAGCAGCAGCGCACAGCCATACTTGAGGAGATCCGCCAGCTGGAAGCTCGCCGCGGCCAGATCCAAAAGGAGATCGAAGCGAGCTTTGCGGGCCAAGCAGATGGGGTAGCCAGGCGGCTCAAGGGCTTCCAGGACTACCTGGTGGGAGCCCTGCAGGATCTCGCCGTGGCCGCCGAGCAGGTGGAGCTGGTGCCCCAGCAGGTGCTGGTGCAGCCCTCCCCCCTCGACCAGATCAGCACCACAGCAGAAGCAAGCCAACCCCTAGCCGCTGTAGCGGCCGCGGGGCTGTTCGGCCCTGATGAAGTCCTGATTCGCGAGCGTCTGGCCGGCTTTGGCGGCCAGCCAGACTTCTACGCCGATCCCTGGCAGCTGCGCCGCACCCTGGATGCCAGCGGAGCCGCCCTGCTCGACGACTGGTTCTTGGGCCAGGGCGGCCGGGGTGCCCAGCCCAGCTGCGGTAGCCGCAGCCGCAATGCCCTGGTGGCCGCCGCCGCCATCGCCATCCTCGGCGAGCTCTATGGCGAGCGCTTCCAAACCCTGGTGCTGGCCAGCCAACCGGAGCGCCTGGGGGAGTGGCGCCGCGGCCTGCAGGACTGCCTGGGCCTTTCCCGCGAGGATTTCGGACCCAGCAGCGGCATCGTGCTGTTTGAGCGGGCCGATGCACTGGTGGAGCGGGCCGACCGCCTCGAAGAGCGGGGCGAGCTGCCCTTCATCGTGGTGGATGCGGGCGAACCGGTGATCGAGATCCCGATCCTGCAGTTTCCGCTCTGGCTGGTTTTCGCGGCCGGCCCCGGCGAACTTATGGCCGACGAAACCTATTAACCCCAACCACCGTGACCCTGCCTGCAGCCGTAACCCTGCCAACAGCCGTAACCCTGCCAACAGCCGTGACCCTGCTCACCCTTGCCATGCTGATCACCGGCTACCTGCTCGGCTCAATCCCCAGCGGTTACCTGGCAGGGCGCTGGCTGGCTGGCCTCGACATCCGCCGTGAAGGTTCCGGCTCCACCGGTGCCACCAACGTGCTGCGGGTGGTCGGCAAGGGGCCGGCCCTAGCGGTGTTCCTGGTGGATGTGCTCAAAGGAGCCGCTGCCGTGCTGCTGGCCAAGACCCTGCTCGACCCCTTTGGCGTTGGCGTAGTGCTGGCTGGCCTGGCGGCGCTGGCCGGCCACATTTGGCCGGTGTGGCTGGGCTGGAAGGGTGGCAAGGCGGTGGCCACCGGCCTGGGCATGTTGCTGGGACTCACCTGGCCGGTGGGACTGGCCTGCTTCGGCATCTTCCTGGCCGTGCTCAGCCTCAGCCGCATCGTGTCCCTATCCAGCGTCGTGGCGGCGCTCGCCCTGCCGCTGCTGATGCTGGGCTGGTTTGCTGACCAGGGGCTGGGGCTGCGCTGGCCATACCTGGGCCTGGCCCTACTCACCACCATGCTGGTGCTATGGCGCCACCGCAGCAACATCAAACGGCTGCTAGCCGGCACCGAACCCCGCCTGGGGGCCCCCAAGGACTGATTGAGACAAGGTCTGATCAGACCCCAAACTCACGTTCAGGCCAGCTCGCGGCTGCGCTGGGCAGCAGCCAGCACGGCCTCGATCAAGGCCGAGCGCAGGCCAGCTTTTTCCAGCTGACGCAGGCCGGCGATGGTGGTACCCGCCGGGGAGCTCACCATGTCCTTGAGCTGGCCGGGATGGAGATCGCGCTCCTCCAGCAGGGCGGCGCTGCCAGCCAGGGTGCGGTGAGCCAGGCGCTGGGCTAGGAGCCGCGGCAAACCGGCAGCCACAGCGCCATCGGCCAAGGCTTCAGCTACCACCGCCACAAAGGCGGGCCCAGATGAGGTGAGCGCCAGAAAGGCATCGAGCTGGGCTTCAGGCAGCTCATGCACCTCGCCCACCTGGGCGAAGAGCTGCTGCACCCAGCGGCGTTGGTCTGGGGGCACGTCGACGCCAAAGGCCAGGCCCGTGAGCCCCGCCCGCACCAGGGCCGGGGTATTGGGCACGGCGCGCACGCACTGCCAGCCAGGAAACAAACGCTGCAGCCGCGCCAGGGTGACACCGGCGAGCACGGAGATCAGCAGCCCGCCCGAACCAGCCGCCGCCGCCGGTGCCACGGCCTCGAGCTGCTGGGGCTTAACCGCCAGCAAAACCACCGGCGCAGACCAGGCTGCAGCTGCATCAGTTGCCACAGCCAAGCCGTGGGTTTGGGCCAGGCAGGTGGCGGAGGCTTCGCTAGCAACAACGGCCCGCACACCCTCGCGCTGCACCAGGCCTGCTTCCAGCAGGGGAAACAGCAAAGCCTGGGCCATACGGCCCAGGCCCACTACGCCGAAGGTTGGCGTCACAGCCGGCCTAAATGGCGGCGTCCTGGCGGCCCCAGGCCGGGCTGGGGGCCGCGTCCTGCTGGGGCTCGCTGATCTCCCGGCTCACGATCGTGGGCGAAGAGGCCTCGTCGCTAGCGGCGGTGGTCACAGTGACGCAGCTAGGCGCAAACAGGAAAATGCTTTCACCCACCCGCTCCTGGTGGCCGTCGATTGCGAAGGTGCCGCCTGCCACAAAATCCACGGCGCGCTGGGCCTGATCCGGCTCCATCATCGTGAGGTTGAGGATCACGGTCTTGCGCTCGCGCAGGGCCTGGATGGCGCGGGGCATTTCATCGAAGCTGCGTGGCTCCATCAGGGTCACTTCGGCAACGGCCGTGGATAGGCCAGGCATGCCGATCACGTTGGTGCCGGCAAAAGGATCGTCACCGCCGAAATCGGAGCCCAGGGCTAGGGCGCTGGAGCGACTGGTGTAGCTCGGCTCAGGCTGCTCGCCGCCGTCGTAATCGAGCTCATCGTCGTAGTCGCCATCGAGATAGTCGTCTCCTGAGACAACGGCACGCAGGCGGGAAAACAACGACACGAACCGAACCTCGCAAGTTTCTTTCCACCTGAATAGCGTCCCACACCAATCGCGGCAAGGCTTTCAAGCGGAGATTGGCACCTTCTGGGGAAATTATTGAATTTGGCGCGGCCCAAACAGGCCGCTACCAATGCGCACCCAGGTGCTGCCAGCCTCAGCAGCCTCGGGCCAATCGCCACTCATGCCCATCGAACGCTCCGGCAGGCCCAGCTTCGTCGCCAGGGCGTCGCACTCGCCAAAAAGGACCCGACGCTCGGCCTCGTCCAGGCCCAGGGGGGCCAGGGTCATCAGGCCCAAGGGCCGCAGGGGCGCCAGGCCACCCAACTCAGGCCAGTGTTGGCAGAGCTCAGCGGGGTCAAAGCCGGTCTTGGCGGGATCGGGGCGAAATTTCACCTGAAAAAACACCGCTGGCTGGCGCTGCTCCTCGGCGGCGATGCGGGCCAGACGTCTAGCCAGCTCAAGGCTGTCGAGGGAGTGGATCGTGCCGAAGTGGCGCACCACACCCCGGGCCTTATTGGCCTGCAGCCGGCCGATGAAATGCCAGTCGAGGGGCGCCAGATCGGCCAGCTCGGCCTGCTTGAGCACCGCCTCCTGCAGGCGACTTTCACCAAAGCTGCTCTGGCCGGCGGCCACCGCTTCGCGAATCCGATCAGCGGGCTGACCCTTGCTCACCGCCAGCAGGCGACAGCCTGGCGGCAGCTCGGCCTGGAGGGCGGCCAGTCGCCGGGCCAAGGATTCAGATGAAGGTCTGGTCAAACAACTGACGCCAGTGGGCGTGGGCCTCGGGACCGTCGCGGCGGGAGCGCACCAGATTTTGCTCAGCAAAGTGGCGAGCATCCATCAGCGGCACCACCTCAAAGGTGGCGCCACGGGGCTGCAGGGTGACGACGAAAAAAATGCGCTGGGCGTAGAGGGTGGCGAACAGATCCCGGCCTTCGGACACCGCCGCCACCCGATAGAGCATCCCGAAGGTGGGATGGTTTAGATAGCGCTCCTGACTCACAAATGCGCTGCTCGTCAATGCGCTGCTCACCGATGCGGTTGAACTTGGCCATTAAAGGTCACCGACTTTCCAACGCAGCAGGAGCATCAGCAGCAACAATCCCGCCGCCGTGGCGTTGAGCAGGCCCAGGCCCAGGCCCCGCCCCGCAACCGCTGGTCGCAGCAGCTGGTCGGGCGGCAGCCAGACCCCGCCGCGGGCCAGCAGCGCCTCAGCACCCTGCTCGGCGCGCAGCAACACGTTGGCCAGCAGCCGCTCTCCCAGGGCCAGCACCAAGGCCAAGCCCCCCTTCCAGCCCAGCCGCTTGAAATTCACCGCCCGGGTTGCAATAGATCGCAACAGGTTTTGCAGCTCCTCCTGCACTAGGGGCAGGAAGCGCAGGGAAAGCAGCAGGGTGAAGCCAAGCCGCTCCACCGGCAGGCCCAGCCGGGCCAAGGGCGCCAGCAGCCAGCTGATCGCCCACACCAACTGTTCGGGGGAGGTGCTGAGCAGCAACAGGTTGGCGCTGTGCACCAGGGTGAATAGCAGCGTGGCGCCGTTGAGGCCCAGCTCAGCTGAACGGCGGGTCACCACCAGGGGGCCAGCGCGCAGCAGCACCCAGGGGGTGCCCGAGCGCTCTGGCGGCGGGCTGCCGGGGGGGCCGGGCTGGAGCCGCAACTCCGCCGGCGGCCGCTGCAGGGCTGCGGATGCCGCCGTGCCCGCCGGCAGCAGGGCCGCCAGGGCACCCACCAATAGGGCAAGGGCCAGTAGCAGCGGCACGCTGCGGCGCCATAGCCGCCAGCTGAGCCCGCTAGCGGCGGTGATCAGCAGCAATAAGCCCACCAGGCTGAGACGCCAGAGCGGTCCTGCCAGGATCGGCGTTACTAGAAAAATCAGGCTCCAGGCCAGCTTCAGGCGCGGATCAAGCCGGCGCAACCAGCTGCCGCCCGTGGCCGCCTCCGCCGGATCTGGGGCGGCAAATTGGCCGATGGGGATCTGGCGTAAGAAATCCACCTAAGCGCAGGCCCTAGCGCCCACGAGTCTGGCTGCGGGCCAGCTCCTTCTCAGCATCTCGCTGCTGCTTACCGCGCCAGAACAGCTTGATCGGCGTGCCCTCAAAGCCCAGGCCCTCGCGGATCTGACGCTCCACATAGCGGCGATAGGTTTCACCGAAAAGCCTCGGCTCATTGACAAACAACGTGAAGCTGGGGGGCCGCACCGCCACCTGGGTGCCGTAGTAGAGGCGGCCCTGGCGGCCACCACGGCTGGTGGGCGGCGTGCGCCAGCTGAGCGCCTCGGTGAGCACCTCGTTCACCACCGAAGTGGTGACGCGGCGGCGGTGCTGCTCCACCGCCAGCAGGGCCAGGGGGAAGATCGCCTGCACCCGCTGGCCGCTGAGGGCAGAGGTGAACAGCATCGGCGCCCAGTCGAGGAAATAGAGCTTGGCGCGGAGCTCCTTCTCCATCGCCGGCATGGTGTGGCTGTCTTTTTCAATGGCATCCCACTTATTCACCACCACCACGCAGGCGCGGCCGTCCTCTTCGATGCGGCCAGCCAGGCGCTGGTCTTGCTCGGTGACGCCATCGAGGGCGTCAATCACCAATACGCACACATCGGAGCGCTCGATCGCCTTGAAGCTGCGACTGATGCCGAAGTATTCGGGGCCGTAGCTCACCGAACGGCGGCGGCGGATGCCGGCCGTATCGAGCAGCTTCCAGGTTTTGCCCTCCCGCTCAATCGTGGTGTCGATCGTGTCGCGGGTGGTGCCACGAATCGGGCTGACGATCGCCCGGTTTTCACCGCACACCGCATTGAGCAGGCTGGATTTACCCACGTTGGGCCGGCCGATGATCGCCAGCTGAATCGGCTCTTCGCCCTCGTCTTCTTCGGTGGGGGGCAGATAGCTCACCACCTTGTCGAGCAGGTCGCCGGTGCCGGCACCGTGAATCGCCGAAATCGGGAAGGGCTCGCCCAGGCCCAGGCCCCAAAACTCGGCCGCCATGGCCAGGCCCGCATCCGGCGACTCGCATTTATTCACCGCGAGCATGGTGGGAACCCCCTGGCCCCGCAGCCACTCGGCAATCGACTGGTCGGCGGCGGTGCAACCCTGCTGACCATCAACAACAACCAGGGCTACGGCCGCCTCGGCCAGGGCCAGGTTTGCCTGCTCGCGAATCTCCGGCAGAAACTCGCTGTCGTCGTCAAACACCAGGCCGCCGGTGTCGACCACTCGGAAGGTGCGATCAGCCCAGTAACCCTCTTGGTAGGTGCGATCCCGCGTCACGCCGGGCGTGTCGTGCACGATCGCTTCGCGGCTGCGGCAGAGCCGGTTCACCAGGGTGGATTTGCCCACGTTGGGGCGTCCGATAATTGCAACGACCGGTAAGGCCAAGGGAGGTATTCCTACATCTGTCCTTTATTGACCCTACAGAGAGCCCCTAACCCCAGCAATTAGCTGATGGGCAAGTCACCCGGATGCCCCAGCACCGGATCAGCCGGCGCCACCAACAGCAGCGGCAGTGGCCCGCTCTCCGGCAGGGCTTCATCTCGCTCGGCCAGATAGGCCAGCAACCAGTTCACGGCGGTGGCGCGGCGGGTGCGGCGCGGGTAGAGCTCGCCGATCGTGTAGCCCGCAAAACCCAGCTGCTGCTTGAGCAGCTGCTTGTGCGCCTTGGCGATCGAGCGGGTGAGGGCCACCGCGGCGGGCCGCTCGGCGATGAACTGGGGTTCGATCGGGAAGGACTCCCGCCAGGCAGCGCTGGTGGCCGGGCCGGCGCTCCAGGTGCCGGATCCATTCATCTCGTATCCCAGGCGCGGCCAGATCAGCTCACACACGAAGCGATCGCTGGTGCGGTCGGCCAGCACCGCCTCCAGCAACTCTTGGCTCAAGGGGTAGGGCACGGCAGCGGGGGCGGCCTGAGCGGAAGCCATCGGCCTGAAGCATCACAATCGGATCACCATGATCACTGGTTCACCGATCAACGCTCTGCCCCTGCAGCTCTCTGGCAACGGCACTCCCCGTGCCCTGCGCTGCCGGGTGCTGCAGTCGCCCCTGGCGGGGGTGAGCGATCGCATTTTCCGCGCTCTGGTGCGGCGCTGGGCGCCCGATGCCCTGCTGTTCACCGAGATGGTGAACGCCACCAGCCTGGAGCTGGGCTTCGGGCTGCAGAAGGTGGAGGAGCTGGGCGGCGAGGCCGGCCCGATCGGTGTGCAGCTGTTTGATTACCGGCCCGCCGCCATGGCCGAGGCGGCCAAGCGCGCCGAGGCCGCCGGCGCCTTTCTGATCGACATCAATATGGGCTGCCCGGTGAAGAAGATCGCCAAGAAAGGCGGCGGTAGCGGCCTGATCCGCGATCCCGAGCTGGCGGCCCGCCTGGTGGCAAGCGTGGCCGCGGCCGTGGCGCTCCCGGTGACGGTGAAAACGCGGCTGGGCTGGTGCGATGGCAGCGATGCGGTGAGCTGGTGCCAGCGGCTCGAAAATGCCGGCGCCCAGCTGCTCACCCTGCACGGCCGCAGCCGCGAACAGGGCTTCAAGGGTCAGGCCGACTGGGCCGCCATCGCTGCGGTGAAGGCGGCGCTGACGATCCCGGTGATCGCCAACGGTGATGTGGATAGTCCGGCCGCTGCCAGGCGCTGCCTGGAGCAGACGGGCGCCGATGGGGTGATGGTGGGCCGGGGCAGCATGGGCTCCCCCTGGCTGGTGGGCCAGATCGATGCGGAGCTCAGCGGCCGGCCCATCCCAGCCACCCCCGGCGCCCTCGAGCGCCTCGCCCTAGCGGCGGAGCAGCTGCAGGCCCTGGTGGCGGCCAAGGGCGACCATGGCCTGCTGATCGCCCGCAAGCACATGGGCTGGACCTGCCAGGGCTTCGTCGGCGCCCCCCAGCTACGCCACGCCCTGATGCGGGCGCCCACCCCCGGCGCAGCCCTGGAGCTGCTGCAACGAGCGGAGGCCGCTGTTCAAGGCAGCACCTCTGGCCAGCTCTGACGAATAAGCAGTAGCGAAAAGTAGGGCTGTTCATCGGCGGGCACCTCGGCCGCCGGCGCCAGTAGCTGGTCGGGCCAGCCCACCCGCTGGGCAAACAAGGCCCCTGCCAACAGGTTGCGCTGCTCCAGCAGGGGCCGCACCCAGGCCCAGCGGTGGCCGAGCTTGAGCAGGGCCAGCACCGTGGCCGATGCCGCCGCCTCAGCCAGCAGCGCCTCGAGCTGGGCGGGATCGTCGGGCGTGGGGCGAATCAGCAGGGCGTCCTGCTGCAGGGCCAGCGGCCAGGGCAACCCCTGGGAGGAGGCAGCGGCGGCGGCGGCGGCCACCGCCGTGATGCCGGGGATCACCGCCACCGGACAGCTGGGATGGCGCTCCGCTAGGGCCAATAGGGCGTAGGAGGCGCTGGCATAGAGGGAGGCGTCCCCCTCGCACAGCAACACCACGGCCTGGCCAGCAGCCACTTCTGCGGCCAGGGCAGCGGCGGCGGCATGCCAGGCCTGGCGGCGCGGCTCCGCCTCGCTCACCATCGGAAACAGCAGCGGTAGGCGCCGTTGCTCGGGGCCCATCCAGGGGGCGGCGATCTGGGCCGCCATTCCCTCCGCCTCGAGCCGGGCCACCGGGTAGGCGACCACCGCCGCGGCCCCAATTGCCCGCACCGCCGCCACGGTAAGCAGCTGGGGATCACCGGGGCCAACGCCTACCACGGTGAGCCCTGCCACCGGCGCCAGGGCTCCCGGAAATTCTGCCGAAAACACAACGGGCCTGCTGCTGCAGCCTTTCTAAGCTGGGAAAAGACCGTGATCTGGCCCGATGACTCTTCTGCAGGTATTTGGCACCGGCCCAGCCGCATCAGCCTCACCAAATCTCAGCAGTAGTGATCCGGCCGCAATCGCCGCCACCCTGGCGCCATTAGGCATTGGCTTTGAGCGCTGGCAAGTCCGGGGCTGCTTGGCCCCGGATGCCGATCCGACCGCGATCCTGGCCGTCTACGCCACCGAAATCGCTCGAGTGCAGGCCGGCGGTTCTTACCCCACGGTGGATGCGATTCGCCTCACTCCGAACCATCCCGACCGCCAGGCCCTGCGCCAGAAGTTTCTGGCCGAGCACACCCACAGCGAAGACGAGGTGCGCTTTTTCGTAGAGGGCCGCGGCCTTTTCTGCCTGCACATCGGCGATACGGTGCTGCAGCTGCTCTGTGAAGCGGGCGACTGGATTTCCGTGCCGGCAGGCACGAAGCACTGGTTTGACATGGGTCCCGAACCCCATTTCTGCGCCCTGCGCTTCTTCGACAACCCCGCAGGCTGGGTGGCCGAATTTACCGGCGACCAAATCGCCGACCACTACCCCCGCCTCGACGAATTAGGCGCTTAGGACTTGCATTGAAGCTGAGAAGAAAAAGATAGGTTTTTCTCTCGAAATGACATTTCCGGCCAGCCATCTCGCCCCACTGAGCCCGAGAGGAACAAGGAAGCTGCCAGCCTGATCCGTCAAGTTGGCGATGACCTCAATTTCAGGCTGCGCCAGCTGCACGAGCAATTGCTGGAGCAGGTTCCTGATGTAGATCGCATCGCCTGCGCTCTCTACGAACCAAGCGATGACATGCTCAAAACCTTTGTGCATAGCACTCGCCAGGGCGTAGCCATAAAGGGATATGAGTTTCGCCTTTCCGAAAGCGCCTCCCTTAGCGGCTAACCGTAGCGTTCGGATTTTGGATGAAATCGCCGATGTCGTACATCCTGGGCGATTGCGTTCAGGCCTTGAAGTG
This sequence comes from Cyanobium sp. L1E-Cus, assembly GCF_024345755.1. Classification (NCBI taxonomy): domain Bacteria; kingdom Bacillati; phylum Cyanobacteriota; class Cyanophyceae; order Synechococcales; family Prochlorococcaceae; genus Cyanobium; species Cyanobium sp. L1E-Cus. The sequence continues at coordinate 109,787 of NZ_JAGQBS010000009.1, forward strand.
CCATCTCCCGGAGGTCAACACCATCCGCGACCGGTTCAAAGACAGCTGAGCTAATGCTCCGGTCTTAATCAAGTTGCAGAGGCTCTAACTGGAGGGGCTCTAACTGAAGGGTGGAATGGTCGATGCCCAGCTGGGCCAACTCAGCTTTTGCTCTATGCAATAGGGCCATGTCGTCCACCTGCTGGGGATCGCGCAGGAGGTGCGCCGTCAGGGCCGTTTGGGAGGTGCTCATGCCCCAAATATGAATGTGATGCACCGCCGCCACCCCTGGCAGCTCGGCCAAGGTGCGTTCCACGGCATCTCGATCGATGCCTGGCGGGATCCCGTCGAGGCTCACCAGCACCGACTGACGCAGCAGGGTCCAGCCGGACCAGGCCACGGCCAAGCCCACGCCAATACCGGTGAAGGGATCAAGCCAGTGGATGCCGGTGAACTGAATCAACAGGGCGCTGACCAGCACCGCAGCACTCACCGCCGCATCGGTGAGCAGGTGCACCACCGCAGCTCGGCGGTTGAGATCGTGGCTGTGGTTGTGGCCAAACAAACGGGCCGAGCCCAGGTTCACCGCAATGCCCAACAGGGCCGCCACCGCCACCGGGCCAGGGGTTAGCTCCACCGGCTTGGCCAGTCTTTGCACGCCCTCAACGATCACAACGGCGGATGCCATCAAGATCAAGGCCGCGTTGATCATCGAAGCCAGCTGGGTGCTGCGGCCAAATCCGTAGGTGAATTGCTTGTTGGCGGGCAGGGCGCTGAGGCGCTCAGCCCCCCAGCCCAGCAGCAACCCCGCCACATCGCCGAGGTTGTGCAGGGCATCGCCGATCAGGGCCAAAGAGCCAAAGCCGATGCCAATGGCCAGCTGCAAAGCGGAGAGGCCGCTGTTGAGCAGCACACTCCAGCGAAAGGCCGCCGGATTGCCATCTCTGTGTTCGTGCTGGATGTGGCGTGGCAGCCGCTGGCGGCCCACCGCTGGATGGCTCATAAACCGTTTGTAGATCGGGTGGGCGGTGCTGTCTGCCGAAGTCAGCTCACCAAATCAATCCCCACCGAGTGCATGCGCACCTGGTCTGCGGCGGCGAGATCGCCTGTGAGGGCTGCGACTTCCGCCGCCGCCAGCTCCTGCAGCCGCTCCACCGTGGCCCCACGGCCGAAGCGCTCTTCGCAGAGCAGCCAGTAGAGGCCGAAATGGCGCGCTTCGCTGGCCAGCAGCTCTCCATACAGCTCTCGCAGCTCGGCATCGGGGCTATGGGCCGCCAGCAGGGCCATGCGCTCATGGCTGCGGGCCTCAATCAAGCCAGCCACCAAAAAGGAATCGAGCATGCGCTGGGGTTCGCCCTTGCGCACCTGGGCCGTGAGGGCCGAGCCGTAGGCCGGGGCCGGCAGGGAGCGCAGGGATGCGCCGCGCCGTTGCAGCAATTGCAGCACCTGCTCGAAATGCTCCAACTCCTCCCGTGCCAGGGGGCTAAGGGCGGCCGCCAAGCCGACCTCGCTGGGATAACGAAACATCAGCTGCAGGGCTACGCCGGCAGCCTTGCGCTCGCAGTGGGCGTGGTCAATCAACAGCAGCTCTGGCTGGGCAATTGCCTGCTCCAGCCAGGCGGGGCTGGAGGGGGCCGCTAACCACTTCACCCGGGCCATCAAGGCTGGGCTCGCAGGTGGGCCACCAGGCCCTCCAGGGCCAGGGTGTAACTGAGTGGCCCAAAGCCACAGATCACGCCCAGGGCCTTATCGGCCAGGGTGGAATGGTGCCGAAACGGCTCGCGGGCGTGGGTGTTGCTCAAGTGCAATTCCACGAAGGGAATCGCCACCCCCAGCAGGGCATCACGCAGGGCAATTGAGCTGTGGGTGTAAGCGCCGGCATTGATCAAAATGCCATTTACGCTGCCCCGACCCTCGTGGATGCGATCCACCAGGGCGCCTTCATGGTTGCTTTGAAAGCAGCTGATAGACGCCCCCAGGGCCTGGGCTCGACTCTCCAGCTCAGCGTTGACTTGATCAAGGGTCTGACTGCCATAAACACCCGGCTCGCGGGTGCCCAGCAGGTTGAGATTGGGACCGTGGAGAGCGAGCAGCTGCATGGAGAAGGTCGGCTGGTAAGTTCTTCGGGTGTGGTTCGGGTCGGTGCCCGAGTGGTTAATGGGGGCGGACTGTAAATCCGCTGGCTCTGCCTACGTTGGTTCAAATCCAACCCGGCCCACCTTCCACATGCCCTTGTAGCTCAGTGGTAGAGCACTCCCTTGGTAAGGGAGAGGTCACGAGTTCAAATCTCGTCAAGGGCTTACAAAAAGAGGGGCTGGCACCGCTCCTCAAGCACAGTGGTACAAAGGCTGCGTTTGGGTGACCCTTCGCACCCTGATCATGGAAGACCAGGTCATGGTCCTGCAGCTGCTTTGCAAGATGCTGCAGGGGTTGGCCTGGCTCTGAGCAACCAAAGCCTCAAGCAATTTGCCAGCTTGGGCTGACACGCGGCCTGCCCCTTGACCTCCGCCCCAAGCGCCACCCCGCTCCTGGCCACGCCGATTGCAGCAATGCGGGCACCCGTAAGCACGGGCCTCACCCGCAGCCTGGCCTGGCGGCTGGAGCAGCTAGATCGCCTGGAAGGCCTGTTGCGCGATCAGGAGGCGGCAGTGCTCGAAGCCTTGGCGGCCGACCTAGGCAAACCGCCCCTAGAGGCCACCTTTGAGCTGATAGCGGTGCGTCAGGAGCTGACCCTCACCCGGCGTCAGCTGAAGCGCTGGATGGCACCGCGGCCGATTGGGCTGGATCTGGCCCTGCGGCCCGGCCAGGCCTGGGTGCAAACCGAACCTCTGGGCTGCGTGTTGATCATCGGCCCCTGGAACTACCCATTCCATCTCTGCCTGCACCCGCTGGTAAGCGCCCTGGCGGCGGGCAACACGGCAGTGATCAAGCCCTCAGAGCATGCGCCCCACATCTCCGCACTCCTGGCCCGCTGCCTACCCCTGGCCTTTCCTGCCGAGGTGGTGCAGGTGGTCACTGGCGATGGGGCCGTGGCAGCCGAGCTGCTGGAGCAGCAGTTTGACCACATCCTTTTCACCGGGGGCGGCCGGGTCGGCCGGCTGGTGATGGCCGCCGCCGCCCGCCATCTCACCCCCGTGACCCTGGAGCTGGGCGGCAAGAGTCCGGCGATCGTGCTTGCCGATGCCGACATCGCGACCAGCGCCAAGCGTCTGGCCTGGGGCAAGGGTCTCAATGCTGGTCAAACCTGCATCGCGCCCGACCACCTGCTGGTGCAACCAGCCGTGCGGGAAGCGCTAGTTGCAGCTATCGCTGCCGAATGGCAGCGCTTCTACGGCAGCGATCCCCTCGCCAGTGAGGACATGGGCTCCATCGTCAATGAAGCCCAGTTCCAGCGACTGGAGGCCCTGCTGGCGGGAGCCCGCAGCCGCGGCCAGGTGCTGGCTGGGGGGCGCAGCGATCCCAGCCGCCGGCGCATCGAACCCACCTTGGTAGCAATCGAATCCGGCGACGATCCGCTGATGCAGGAGGAGCTGTTTGGCCCAATTCTGCCCGTGCTGGCAGTAGCCAACCTGGAAGCGGCCCTGGCCGAGGTGAGGGCAAGGCCCAAGCCCCTTGCTCTCTACTTGTTTAGCCACGATCGAGCCGCCCAGCAGCGCACCCTGGACACCACCAGCTCGGGTGGCGTCTGCTTCAACGATGTAGTGATGCAGGCGGGTGCGGCGGCCCTGCCCTTAGGCGGCGTCGGCGAAAGCGGCATGGGCAGCTACCACGGCGAGGCTGGCTTTCTAACCTTTTCGCACCGGCGCACGGTTCTGAGGCGCCCTTTCTGGCTGGATCTGCCCTTCCGCTACCCCCCCTATGCGGGCAAGTTGGCCCTGGTGAAGCGGCTGCTGGGCTAACTGGGGCACGGCGATGGGGGGGCGATCAGCAGCTTTGATGCGCCGAAATCAATCCGGGGACTGGATGGGACGAGGCAACGCCCTTAACGTTCCCGTACCTATACGTGGTGCCGATGCGTCGCTCCCTTGCCGCCCTGGCCCTAGCGGTGGTGTTGCCCTTCCCGGGTCTGGCCCCTGCGGCAGCCCTGGCAAACGTGGTGGTAAAGCCAGGCGAAACCCTCTCGGAAATTGCCGACCGCCACGGCGTCAGCCTCACCCGACTGATGCAGGCCAATGGCATCACCAACCCCGACATGGTGGTAGCAGGCCAGAGCTTGCGGCTGCCAGGCAGTAGCGCCGCTGGCGCTGGGAGCTCCAGGGGCGCCAGTGTCACCGTCCAGCCCGGAGACACCCTCTCCGACATCGCCGATCGCCAGGGGATCAGCCTCAACCAGTTGATGCAGGCCAACGGCATCACCAACCCCGACATGGTGGTCGCAGGCCAAAAGCTGGTGCTACCTGGATCTCGCCGGGCAACTGCGGCCGCCGCTCCCCGCGAGCTACCCTCCGCCCCTTACACGGTGAAAAGCGGTGAAACCATCTCAGAAATCGCCGATCGCTTTGGCACGAGCACTGAGCGCCTGATTCAGTTAAACGGGATCAGCAATCCAAATCTGGTGGTGGCGGGAACACGCCTGGCCATCCCTGGGCGTCCTTCCTCATCGGCCGCCCCCCGCAGCACAGCGGCCCCGCGCAACGCCAAGGAACACGTGGTGCGCAGCGGTGAGAGTCTCTCCACCATCGCCGACAGCTATGGGCTGCCGGTTGAGCGGCTGGTTGCTATCAACAAAATCGACGACCCCGATCTGGTGGTGTCCGGCGCCCGCCTGAAACTGCAGGCCCCGCCTCCGGTGAAGGCCACTCCAAAGCCAGCCACTCCAAAGCCCGCCGCCGCCCAAGCCAAACCGCAGACCAAACCCCAGTCCAAACCCAATCCCAAGCCTGTGGCAACTGCAACTGCAGTGGCAACCCCAACGGCAACCGCGACTGCAACGCCAGTAACAACACCAGTGGCCGTGAAAACGCCAGCACCCAAACCCACTCCCCGGCCCACACCCACCGTTCAGCAGCCCATACAACAGGCCATACAACAGCCTGTTCAACAAGCTGTTCAACAGCCAGTGCAAAAGGCTGCCGAGAGGGCTGTACAACCCGCTGTACAACCCGCAGTACAACCAGTCGTACAAGCGGCGGTCCAGCCGAAAATCCAACCCACTCCGAAGCCCTCCCCAGTCGTTGCCACGCCCATCGCCAAAGCCTCAACCACTTCGACTACCGCAACCACCTCCCCCGCCAGCCGGCCGAGCACTGGCAGCAAGCCCAGCAGCAGCAAACCTCAGGGGCCCGACTGGCGCAGCTACGGCCCGCTGCAGGTGGACTGGGCCAACTGGCAGCCCATGGGGGGCAGTTTTGTAGCCCCAACCCTCAATAGCGATGGCAAGCCCGTTTATTTGGCGGTCAACTGCGGAGCCCGCAAGCTCAATGCCACCAGCCAATCAGGCCAATGGAAAAGCTGGGATGCACCCCAGAGCGACTTTGAGGAGCAGCTAATCAGCGATATCTGCAAAGCCCGGGCAAGCTAATCCAACCGGCTAGCCAAGTACCACCAATCAGGCTGCCCACTCAGGCAGCCCAGTGAAGTGGCCAGGGCTGGCGCACGTAGCGCCGGCCCGAGGCGCGCAGATAGAGCCGCTGGGCGCCGTCATCGCTTTCGCTGAGCAATTCCTCCTGGGCCAGCCGCCGCAGCAGCCACCCCCAGCTCGCTTCTTGCTGCTGTCGCTGCTCAACCGACACGGCGGATGCGAGCTCCTCAGCCAGGTTGCGTAGATCGCGGCCGGGACGAAGCTCCAGCACCTCCAGCGCCTGGTGCGCCTCAACAGACCAATCCCGACTTTCACGGGGACTACGGCAGTTATCGCAACGGCCGCAGGCGGCCGCCAGTTCCCCTACGGCCAGCAGCAGCGCCTGCTCCCGGCAACCCTCGCCCTCCGCCACCGCTTCCATCCGCCGCAATTGTTGCTGGGCCAGCTCCAGCCGTTGCTGGTCCTGCTGGCGCTGGGCCCCCACGCCCCGAATTGCCCAGCCCAAGCTGGTGCGATCAGCCGGGTCGTAGAGCACCAGACAGCGCGCCAGTTCCCCATCCCGGCCGGCCCGGCCCGATTCCTGCAGATAACCCTCCGGACTGGCCGGCAGGTCCAGGTGCAGCACTAGTCCCACATCCGATCGGTCCACTCCCATGCCGAAGGCCACGGTGGCCACCAGCACCGGCCGCGGCTGTAGCTGGAAATGCTCCAGGGCCAGCTGGCGACTTTCGGGATCCATGCCGGCGTGATAAGCGATCGCCTCCACCCCGACCCCTGTCAAGCGAGCCGCCCATTGCTCCACCGAGCGGCGGGTGCGCGCATAGATCAGCACCGCGCCCCGGGATGCCCCCAGCTCCGCCAGCACCAGGGGCAGGGGATCGGGCGGGCGCACCTGCATGCCATACACCAGGTTGGTGCGGCGGGCCGAACGCACCTGGATCAGCGGTCGCCGCAGCTGCAGCAGGCGAATGATGTCGGCCCGCACCTGGGGGGCTGCGGTGGCGCTGAGCGCCACTAGGGGCACCCCGGGGCACTGAGCCCGCAATTGGCCTAGGCGGCGGTAGTCGGGGCGGAAATCATGGCCCCAGGCGCTGATGCAGTGGGCCTCGTCAACCGCAAGCGCCACCAGCTGGCCGCTCTCCAGAACGTCGTCGAGCAGCTGGCGGGTGGCTTCCCCCTGCAGCCGCTCCGGGGCCAGATAAAGCAGCCGCAGCCTGTGATCGCGCAGCCGCTGCAGCAGCTGGCGCCGCTCCGGCAAGGCCAGGCCGCCATGCAGGCAGGCGGCAGGGATGCCTCGGCGTTGCAACTGGCTCACCTGGTCCTGCATCAGGGCAACCAGGGGTGAAATCACCAGCACCAGCCCACCACGCACCAAGGCGGGCAGCTGATAACAAAGCGACTTGCCACCGCCAGTGGGCAGCACCGCCAGGCAGTCCTGGCCGGCCAGCAGGGCCTCCACCACCGGCCGCTGACCGGGACGGAACTCGGACCAGCCGAAATGGCGCTCCAGGGCCAGCGCCAGGGGATCAGCGGGGCCAGAAGGCAATTGGGCCCTACCCGTAGTGCTCACTGACCATAGCGACCACCAGATGCGGTGCTAGGGGCCGGTCATGGCAGAGGTGGTCATGGCAGGGGTGGTGGCGGTAGCTGCTCCGGTGACTCCTCCACTAGTTGCAAGCGCACCCGCTTGCCCCCCGCCAACTCCCCCAGGGACACCCGCAGGGTGCTGCCGCTGAGCGACTGCAAGGCAGTGAGCAGTTCGCGCAGGTGGGGCGTGCTGCTGCCGCTCTCCACCCAGAGGCGCTCCTGCAGGCCCCCGAGCCGCCGCCAGCTGGTGTGCAGCTTCAGCACGGCACTCTCCAGGGCCTGGGCCTGGCCCACCGCATCGGCCAGCAAGCCCAGGGCATCGAGTCGTTGAGCCTCCTGCAGCGCCTTCTCGAAATCCAGCTCCCCCTGCTGAAACGCCCGCACCGCCAGAGCTGCCTCCGCCGCCTTGCTCAACCAACGGGCCGTGCAGGTCACCTCCTTGACTCGCTCCAGCTCCGGCTCCTCACGCAACACCTTGCGCAGGTCCTCCTGCTGGTCTTCTGGCAACTTGGCCAGCTCCTTCACCAGGGGAGCCACAGCCCGCGGCGGCAGGAGATTGTCAGCTGTGCGCTGGCGGATCTCCTCGGGCAAAAGGGGGCTGGTGGCGGCTGTGAACTCATCACTAAGACGGCGCACTTGCTTGCGGGTGATCTGCTGACCCTCATTTGCCGCCTCGCTGATCATCTGCTGCACCTCCGGGTCGGCCTGGGCAGTCTCCAGAAAGGCCCGCTTCGAAAAGTTGTTGACGCTGGTTTCCTCAAGCAGGCCGCCACCAACCAAACTCTCAGCCGACTCAGCAAGCTGGATCAAGGTGTAGGCCCGGGTCTTGCTGATCTCCCGCTCCCGCAGCCACTGCAGAAAGCCCGTGCCACGCCCTTCGCCGCCGCGCTTCTCCCGGTCCCGCACCGCCGCCAAAATCCGCCCGCGCCAGATTTCGGTCTGCAGGTCAAAGCGGTCGCACACAGCCCAGGCTTCTTCAAGCCTGGCCAGAAATTCCATCGTGCTGATGGTGTCGCTTTCGGGGTCAGGCAGCTCGAGGTTGAGCACCGGCGGCGCCGGGACCTCCATCGGGTCCATGGCCATGGGAAGGACGGGCTGCTGTGCTGTCGATGGTGCCATGGGCAGCCAACGTCTCACCAAGGGCGACGAATCGTGACGCCCTTGGTGAAGCCCACCTCCTGCGCGGGTATCTTCGCTCTGGCAGCCACCCGATCTAAAGCGCAGCGATGGCAATCTCCCGCGGCGACAAGGTGCGCATCAAGCGCCCCGAGTCTTACTGGTTCAACGAAGTCGGCACCGTCGCTTCGATCGACACTTCCGGCATCCGCTACCCCGTGGTGGTTCGCTTTGAGAAGGTGAACTACAACGGCTACAGCGGCTCTGAAGGCGGCATCAACACCAACAACTTCGCCGAGAGCGAACTCCAAAAGGCCTGAACCGCATCAGCCTCTTGGGATCAAAGTTGCAGGAGGATTCCCAGGTTTCTCTAAAGCCCGTGCAACTTTTGGTTGCGCGGGCATTTTGCTGGGCAAGCGCTTAAGCCAATGCCGGAATTACCCGAAGTTGAAACCGTGCGGCGGGGTCTCGAGCGGCAGACCCAAGGCTTTGAGATCAGCAGGGTTGAGGTGCACCGGGCTAGGGCCATAGCCAGCCCGGTAAACCCCACTGCATTCGCTTCAGCCTTGTGCGGGTGCCGAGTTGGCGCCTGGTCGCGACGGGGCAAATATCTGATGAGCCAGCTCAGTCGAGGGGGTGAAGATGCTGGCAGCTGGGGCGTGCATTTGCGCATGACCGGCCAATTCCTTTGGCTGGAAACTCCGAAACCGGCCTGCTCCCACACCCGGGTGCAACTATTTGATGCCAGCAATCAGGAGCTGCGGTTCGTAGACACCCGCAGCTTCGGCCAGATGTGGTGGGTACCGCCAGGCCAACCGTTGGACTCGGTAATAACGGGCCTGGGGCGGCTGGGCCCCGAGCCCTTCAGCCCAGCCTTCAACGCGGCCTACCTGGCCGAGCGGCTGCGGGGCTCAAGGCGGCCAATCAAAAATGCCCTGCTGGATCAGGCGCTGGTGGCGGGGGTAGGCAACATCTATGCCGATGAGTCCCTGTTTGCTGCAGGTATTCGGCCCGCCACCACCAGCGGCAGCCTTGGCGTCTCGCAGCTGGAGCGCCTGCGCCAGGCGCTGGTGGAGGTGCTTGAAACCAGCATCGGAGCCGGCGGCACAACCTTCAGTGACTTCCGCGATCTCAAGGGCAACAACGGCAATTACGGGGGCGTGGCCTGGGTCTACAGGCGTGGCGGCGAACCCTGCCGCCACTGCCAGACCCCTATTCAACGCGAGAAACTTGGCGGGCGCAGCAGCCACTGGTGCCCGAGCTGCCAGCATTGAACAAACCGCAAGCTTGCGTGGAAACCGCCGCATCACAAACTGCCGAGTTAGCGCAACAGCTCAGCGCAACGATGGCCGCAATTCATCGCCGCGGTTGGTGCGATGGCACGGGAGGCAACTTCAGCTGCGTACTGCGGTGGCAGCCGCTGGAGTTGCTGATGGCTCCTAGTGGGGTGGATAAGGGCAGCGTTGCCCCGGAGCAGCTGATCGTGGTCGATGCTGCTGGGGCGGTGCTGAAAGGCACCGGGCGGGCTAGCGCCGAAACCGCCCTGCACCTAGCCCTTGTGGAGACCTGTGGAGCCGGTGCGGTGCTGCACACCCATTCCCAAGCCGGCACCCTGCTGTCCCAGCACTACGCACCCACCAAAGCAGGGGCAGCCTTCCTAGTGCTGCAAGACTTGGAGATGCTTAAAGGACTTGAAGGTGTCGCCACCCATGCCACCAGGGTCTCAATTCCAGTGCTGGGTAACGATCAAGATCTGGAACGACTGCGCGGCAACGCGGAACCGCACCTTGCGGCAGCGCCCTATGGGCTACTGATAGCGGGCCATGGCCTCTATGCCTGGGGCAAAGATCTGACAACAGCTCGAAGACATCTCGAGATTCTGGAGTTTCTGCTGGAGCAACACTGGCGCCAACTATTGCTTCAGGGGCTAAGCGGCAGGCAGCACGGCAGGGCAGTTGTGCAACAGCATGGCGTTAGCCATGTGCTGCTTGACATTGAGGGCACTACCTGTCCGGTGAGCTTTGTATCAGACACCCTTTTCCCCTACGCAGCTGAGCATCTCGGCAGCTTTTTGAACCAGCAACACAAGGACCCGCAGGTTCAAGAGTTACTAGCAGAAGTAGAAAAAGCCTGGGCAGAAGATCCAGACCCCGAAGCTCAGTCAATGCGGCAGCAGGGCCTAGCAGAGGGGAAGGACGGTGTTTTGAAGTACCTGCATTGGCTGATCAAGATGGATCGCAAGCTCGCGCCACTGAAAGAGCTGCAGGGGATGATCTGGGAAATTGGCTATCAGAGCGGCAAACTTCAGGGTCCGCTTTTTGAAGATGTACCTGGCGCCCTGCGGCAGTGGCATGCAGCAGGACTGCAATTGGCGGTCTATTCGTCTGGATCAGTTGGAGCCCAACAGCTGATTTACAGATACAGCAGTGGTGGAGATCTCAGGGAGATATTTGGGAACTGGTTTGACACCCGCGTGGGCAGCAAGCGTGATCAAAGCAGCTACAGAAAGATTGCCGAGTCGCTTGATATTGCCAGCCACCAAATATTGTTCATAACCGACACCCTGGCCGAATGCGAGGCGGCGGCTGCGAGCGGCATGCAGGTGCTGCTAAGCATCCGCCCAGGCAATCCGGCACAAGCGGTGAGTCGATTTGAGAGGATCAGCTCATTCCAAGACCTGGAGCTAAACCCATGAACCAAGGCGATAAGGAAATTGATGCCAAAGCTGGGGCTCCGCAGACAAACGAGCAGCAGTTGATCTGCCTCAACCAAAACCTGCTTGAAAGCGTAGTAAGCGGTGATTGGCTCACCTATTCCAGCCACTGCAGCCTGGACCTCACCTGCTTCGAAGCGGAGACCTATGGGGTTCTCGCAGAGGGTCTTGCCTTCCATCAATTCTATTTCGACCTACCAGCAGCAGCGCCAAGCAGCCCTCCAGCCCCCATACAGGTGAGCATGGCTAGACCACATATTCGCTGGATCAGTCCCGACGCTGCCGTATTGAGCTACACCCGTCTCACCCAGAAGATGGTCGACGGAGCAGCGGTTACTTCTAGCTGCTGCGAGACGCGTATTTGGCAGAGAATCGATGGCACCTGGAAACACGTCCACGTGCATCGTTCCTGAAAGTCAATTTTAATCACCAAGCCCCACCAAGAAGCTTAACCAACAAAAAAGCCACCCCTTCGGGTGGCTTTTGAGTCAACTACGCCATCCTCTTTCAAGAAGATGGGGCAATTTATTAGGATGAATGTTTTACCTGGCATCGAGCTATTTTCTCAGGGGGCTGCCCCCCAAATATCGTTGCCGCTGCAGCGTTTCACAGCCGAGTTCGAGATGGATCGGAGTGGTTCCACTGCGCCATGGACACCAGGATAGTATTCATCCTCAGGTTGAACCCTGAGAACTACATAGGTAAGTCAACTACTAAACCCTAAGGCTTAATGATTGCAAACTGGAAACAAGCTTTTGTTTAGAGCCTGAGTTTTGGTCAAGCCCTCGGTCTATTAGTACTCCTCTGCTTCACGCATTACTGCGCTTCCACATAGAGCCTATCAACGGGTGTTCTTCCCGTGACCTTACTGGCTAACGCCATGGGAATACTCATCTTGAGGTGGGCTTCCCACTTAGATGCTTTCAGCGGTTATCCACTCCGCACATGGCTACCCAGCGTTTACCGTTGGCACGATAACTGGTACACCAGAGGTGCGTTCCTCCCGGTCCTCTCGTACTAGGGAGAAATCCTCTCAATATTCCTGCGCATGCACCGGATATGGACCGAACTGTCTCACGACGTTCTGAACCCAGCTCGCGTACCGCTTTAATGGGCGAACAGCCCAACCCTTGGGACCGACTTCAGCCCCAGGTTGCGATGAGCCGACATCGAGGT